>CAZCRC010000203.1:0-4468 GCA_964500995.1 uncultured Actinomycetes bacterium | reverse complement strand
GCATCGCGGATCAGTTGTATCTGTCGCCGAAGACAGTCAGCAACCACCTGACCACAATCTTCGAGAAGTTGGGGGTCGCCAACCGCGCCGAGGCGATCGTCTTGGCGCAACGAAGTGGCTGGGGACGCCGATGACGCCCACCGCCATGGTGGCGCTGGTCCTGGTCAGTGGGGTGTACACCGGCGCCGGAGCCCTACTGGTGGTGCGGCGAGTCCGATTGTCCGGATGGCTGCTGGTGCTCACTGGCGGCTGTCTGGCATTGGTCGCGGTGACGGTCGCGGTCAGCCCGGCTGCCACTCGTGCCGCGGTGGTGTTGGCCGTGACTTTCGCTGCTCTGGCGGTCCTGACATTCCCCGCCGGA
Source organism: uncultured Actinomycetes bacterium (assembly GCA_964500995.1). Classification (GTDB taxonomy): domain Bacteria; phylum Actinomycetota; class Actinomycetes; order S36-B12; genus CAIWTL01. The sequence goes on along the minus strand of CAZCRC010000203.1, from coordinate 4,107 downwards.
CTGGCGGGACGTGCCGCTGCGGGCGTGGCGATCCTGCTGATCGTCGGAGGTCTGTTGGGAGCGCTCGGTCCGGAGTGGATCGGCGATCCGGTGCTGATCGCGAGTCTCTTGGCCGTACTGGTGCACTTGTGGTGGCGCCTGGAACGCACCGCTGTGTCCGAGCGAACCCCCTTGGTGTGGCTCGTGGTCGGACTGATCACGATGGTCCTGGTGTGGTTCCTGGCGAGCTTTCCGCTGCAGGGGGAAGGGACCGGTGAAGTCCTGGGGTGGCTGTCTCCCGCCGCGCTGGCTGTGGGAATGGGGGCGGGCAGTCGCACCCCCCCGAGGTGGGATGCCCGGGGACTGGTGGTGGCCACGGTCGTCACCGGGGCGAGTGTCCTCAGCCTCGTGGCCCTGTATTCGGTCGGCATCAGCCTGATCGGGCTGGCGGGCGGGCAGACCGCCGATACCGGAATTCAAGCGCTGGTCGCGGCGGCAGTGGCCCCCGCCTATCCGTGGATCCGGGTCCGCATGCACGACGCCGTAGATCACGTCCTGTTCGGTTCCCGACCGGACCCGCTGGCTGCCGCAGCCGCGGTCACCGGCGACTGGGCGGACGACGTCAGCGCCGTGCTGACGAATCTTCGCGAGCAACTGGTGCTCCCCTACGTCGCCGTGGTCCCCGCTGATTCGACCGGGACCCCACGGGCCATCAGTGGGTCAGCGACGCCTCACCGGCGGACCTACCCCCTGGCGGACACTGCCTGGACTTTGGAGGTCGGACTACGGCCGGGTGACCTCACCATGCCCGACAACGATGATCGAGTGCTGCGACTGGTACTGCCACTCATCGCGCTGACGTTGCGATCCGAGGATCTGGCACTGGCCGTTCGCCGGTCCCAGACGGTGACCCGAACCGCCGTTGAGGACGAACGGCGCCGCCTGCGCCGCGATCTGCACGACGGCCTGGGCCCACAACTGTCCGGGATCGCCTTCACCGCCGACGCCGCACGCAACGTCCTGGTCTCGGATCCGGATCATGCCGGGCAGTTGCTCACCCAGATTCGGGCCACGGCCACTGAGGCCCTCGCCGACATCCGCCGCCTCGTGTACGCGATGCGGCCTCCCGCGCTGGACGAACTCGGCCTGGTCGAGGCGATTCGCCGTCACGCTGAAAGCCTCACCACACCCCTACGATCCATCAGCGTCGCCGCCACCGCGGTTCCCGAGTCGCTGCCCGCGGCTGTCGAGGTGGCCGCGCTGCGGATCACGGGCGAGGCGGTCACGAACGCCGTGCGCCACGGCTCCGGTCCCGTGGCGGTGGCCCTGTCGGTGACAGGGGACGAGTTGACCGTGACGGTGACCGACACCGGCGCCGAGGGCTCCGCAACCCCGGCAGTTGTCACGCCGTGGCGTCCCGGAGTGGGCCTGAGCGCGATGAGCGAGCGGGCCCGTGAGATCGGCGGCACCGTGTCGTGGCACAGTTCGCCGACGGGCTCCCAAGTCACCGCCCAACTCCCGCTGGACCCCGACCTCACCGCGGTCGTCGGTTCCGCCCACGAGATGCCCTTACGGTGACGGCCAACTCAGCCCTGCTGCACCACGGGGTGCAGGCCCGCACTGTGGGCCACCGCCGCGGGGTCCCCGCAGCGCACGAGCCAGTTCGCCAACAGCCGATGGCCGTGCTCGGTCATGACTGATTCGGGGTGGAACTGGACCCCTTCCACGGGATACTCCCGGTGGCGCAGACCCATGATGACGCCCGACTCCTGGGTGTGGGCGGTGACCTGGAGGACCTCTGGAACCGTGCCGGCAACGACCGCCAGGGAGTGGTACCGGGTGGCCACGAAGGGCGAGGGGATGCCCGCAAACACACCCTCACCGTCATGGGTCACCAGTGATGTCTTGCCATGCAGCAACTCCGGTGCCCGATCCACCACTGCGCCGTAGACCTCGGCGATCGCCTGATGTCCCAGGCACACCCCGAAGATCGGCACAGTGGGACCGAAGTCCCGGATGATCTGTGGGCAGACGCCGGACTCCGCGGGCGTCCCAGGGCCGGGGCTGAGCAGTACCCCGTCGTAGTCGGCAACCGTGGCCAAAGGGACCTCGTCGTTGCGTAGGACCGTCACCCGACACTGCAGTTGCTGCAGGTACTGCGCCAGGTTGAACACGAACGAGTCGTAGTTGTCCACGACCAGGATCGACAGGGTCATGTGCTTCTCCAGTGGTCGGCGGCTGCGGCGCCCGGCTGTTGATCGAAGTTGTCCACCGGCAGCTTGGTGGCCACCCAGGGGAACACCCAAGCGAAACACACCACAATCAACGCCGCCACCGCTGCGACCACCACGAGGACCCGCACTGCTGTCGGACCGGGGAGGTGACTCCAGAACCACGCGTACACGTCAGGTCCCCCCAACGGTGGCCGCGGCCGACGGGGCGGCCTGCTTGGCGCCTTCGCGACCGTAGGCCTCGATGGCGGGTGGCGTTCCATAGGCCTTGCTGTATTCGTCCACCTGGCGTCCGAACCACACCTAGCGTTGGGCGGCGGAGAACTTAGGGTGGCACGCGTAGATCGTGATGAGTTTCTCGGTGGGCTTCGTGTCCTCGGGTTTGCCCGGGACGGGATCCAGCACCCATCCCTCGGCGGCTTCGATGACCTCGGAGCGGTCCAGTTCGTAGATGTACCAGCCGTGCTTGGTCTCGACGATCACCTCATCACCCTGACGCAGGTTCTCGATGTCGGCGAACGGCGCCGCGTAAGTCGTTCGATGGCCGGCCACAGCGAAGTTGCCGACCTCTCCGGGTAGCGCGGAACTGACGTGGTGACCCAGTCCGTTCTGGAGCAGTTCCAAGTCCGTTCCCTGCACGATCGGGACTGCCCACACGCGGTCCCGCAGTGCCGGGATGTACATGAGTCCGAAGGGCTTGCCGTAGGTGGCGGTGACGGGCGGCGGTTCCCGCCCGGCCGTTTCGTCCACCCCCCATTCCTCCGTCAATTGCCCACGGGTCTCGGCATAAGCGCGATTGGCCAGGACGTCGGTCCACCACAACTGCCACGCCACGAACAGCAGAATCAACACGCCTATCGTGATCAGAATCTCGCCGAGCACCCCGACCACGGACCACGACCGGCGCCGGGGCGACCGGGCCTCGCGGGCAGGTGGGGGGATGGTGCTCACCAGTTCAGCGTAGACATCAGCAGCCCCCTGCGCTTCCTCGTCCGGACAGCCCTCACCATGGGGCATGATGGGCCCAAGAGTTCCCGACCCGATCCAAGGAGACCACTGCCGTGCCGGAGTCGAGCCGCCGCAAGAAGTCGGCCTACACCCCCCCGCCGCAGAAGGACTCCGAGAAGGGGTCCCCGAGCCGCGTCCCGGTCAAGTTGGACGGCGCCCGTTGGATCGCACCCGCCATGGTCACCATGTTCGTCATCGGACTGCTATGGATCGTGATCTGGTACATCGCCCCCGACAATCCGATCACCGGGCCACTGGCCGCGTGGAACGTGGCGATCGGCTTCGTCTTCATCGCCGTCGGGTTCATTCTCTCGACGAAGTGGCGCTGACCGCCTGCGGGTAAATCCCCACCCACGTCACTTGTCCCCACCGTTGTCCACAAGCCCCACCGGGTGTCACTGACACTCGGTGAAGTCATGTGACCCTATGCAACTGGTTGTCCACAGTAGGACAAATCCGGACATATCGACCGTCGCTTGGCGCACTGACGCGTGTACCGACAGCCATTTGAGAGCGGTCCCCGTCACATGGTTATCCACATGCGTCCACAGTCAGTGGATGAACCTACACAGGTGTGATTACAGCGGTGTCGTTATCCCCGATGGGGATGAGGTGTGGACGGCCTGACTGCTCAGCCCCGGCACCAACTGCGGCGCGAGCTGGGTGTTGATCCACGCCGTTCGCACCATCAGCATGGCCACCAGCACGCCCGCCACCGCCAGCACTCCCAGGGTCTGCCACAGGGTCCTGCTCTGCTTGGGGGCGTAGGCCATGATCGCGGCGACCACCGCACCGACCACCGCTCCCCCCAGGTGAGCGCGCCAGTCGATTCCTGGCGCCAGGAATCCGATGACGACGTTGATCGCCAGCAGGATGACGATCTGGGTCA
>CAZCRC010000202.1:3107-4469 GCA_964500995.1 uncultured Actinomycetes bacterium | reverse complement strand
CGACACCTGACGGATTCACCGCGCAGATCACAAACTACGACCCGGCGTTCGAGTGGGCAGGCACCGCGACGGAAGGTGGGGATGTCGACATCTCCGACACCGGCCTGGTGACGGTGACGGGTGTGGACCCGGACACCGAATCGGTCGCGACCATCACAACCGTCCGCGAGGGCTACGTCGACGGCAGCGCGACGGCCGACGCGCGCTCGCTCAAGGCAGCCCTGATCCCGGAGTTCGGTGAAGCAGCCCCGAGTGCCCACGGGTTCACCGTGCAGATCACGAACTTCGACACCGATGACAACGCGTTCACCTTTGCTGTTGCTGGAGTGACCCCAGAGGGAGCTCAGGCCAGCATCGATGACAACGGAATGGTGACCGTCACCGATGTTCCTTCCGGAACCGCGACCTCGGTCACCATCTCCAGTGCTCGCGACGGTTACGCCTCCGGTCAGGACACCGCCTCGACGACGTCCACGATCGGGGAGCCGCTCGATCCGACGTTCGACTCAGAGTCACGGACCGCCACCGCGGACGGCTTCACGGCCCAGATCACGAACTACGACAGTGCCTTCGATTGGGCCGGAACTGCCACGGCCGGAGGCATCGTCACCGTGTCCGATACCGGCGTGGTGACGGTGAGCGGATTGGCCGCGAACACGGCGTCCACCGCCACCATCACCACGACTCGGGACGGATACGAAGGCGGCAGCGCGACGGTGGCCTTCACGTCACTCCAGGCGCCGCTGACGCCGACGTTCGCTGACCCGACCCGCACGGCCACCGGCTTCACCGTCCAGATCACGAACTTCGACACCGAGAGCAACGCCTTCACCTTCGCGGTCACGGGCGTCACTCCGGCGGGCTCCGCCGAAGTGGATGGCACCGGACTCGTGACGGTCACCGGGGTTGACGCTGGGGCCGAGGCGACGGTGACGGTGTCCGCCAGCCGGACCGACTTCGTCACCGGCACTGCTGAGGCGACGGCCGAAGCGCTGGACGCAGCACTCACCCCCGACATTGATGATGCGGTGGCGACCGCGGACGGCTTCACCGCCCAGATCACCAACTTCGACGCAGCCTTCGATTGGTCGGGCACCGCCACGGCCGGCGGAGACGTCTCGATCGACGAGGAGACGGGACTGATCACGGTGACCGGGCTCGCCCCCCACACCGAATCGATCGCCACGATCGAAACCCAGAGGGACGGATACGTCCCTGGGAGCAACACCGTGACGGGCACCTCACTGCGGTCCGCGCTGCCCTTCGAGTTGGATGCCGAGTCGGTGGTCGCGACAGCCGACGGGTTCACGGTTCAGGTGACGGGCTTCGATGCGGCGTTTGAGTGGTCGGGGTCGGCGACGG
>CAZCRC010000202.1:0-3007 GCA_964500995.1 uncultured Actinomycetes bacterium | reverse complement strand
CGTCGGGGCAGGTGTCGGTGTCGGGGTCGGGTCTGGTGACGGTGTCGGGTGTGGCTCCGGATACCGAGTCGGTGGTGACGGTCGAGGCGGCGCGTGAGGGGTATGTGACGGGCAGCGATTCGGTGTCGGGTCGGTCGTTGAAGGCGGCGGTGGTGCCGGAGTTCGGTGCGGTGACGCGGACGGCGGATGGGTTCACGGTTTCGGTCACGAACTTCGATGCGGATGATGACTTCACGTGGGCGGTGTCGGAGGTGACTCCGGGGGCGGCTGAGGCGCAGTTGGATCAGGGGACCGGGCTGGTGACGGTGACGGGGCTGGCTGCGGATACTGCGGCGACGGTGTCGGTGTCCACGGCGCAGGACGGTTTCGCTTCGGGGGTGGGGCAGGTGTCGGGTCGGTCGTTGGTGGCGGCGCATGATCCGCAGTTCGGTCCGGTGACTCGGACCGCGGACGGGTTCACGGTGCCGATCACGAACTTCGGTCCGGATGATGACTTCACCTGGGCGGTTGAGGGGGTGACCGGCGGAGGTAGCGCGGACCTGGATCAGGATGCCGGTGTGGTGACGGTGACGGGCTTGGCTGCGGGGCAGGAGGCCACGGTGACGGTGTCGGCGGTGCAGGCCGGCTACGTCGACGGTGAGGCCAGTCAAGAGGGTGCGGCTTTGAATGCGGCGTTGACACCGCAGTTCGGTACTCCCACCCGCACGGCGGATGGGTTCACCGTCGCGATCACCAACCACGATGCGGCGTTTGAGTGGTCGGGGTCGGCGACGGCGTCGGGGCAGGTGTCGGTGTCGGGGTCGGGTCTGGTGACGGTGTCGGGTGTGGCCCCGGATACCGAGTCTGAGGTCACGATCGATACTGAGCGCGCTGGCCATGTGGACGGCAGCGCAGCGATCACGGAGTCGTCCCTCAAGGCCGCCCGCACGCCGCAGTTTGCGGCCGTGACCCGCACCGCTGACGGCTACACCGTGCGGATCACCAACTACGACGGCGACTTCGACTGGGCAGCGGCTGCATCGAACACCAGCGACGATGTCGAGGTCGGATCTGGCGGGCTGGCCACCGTCACCGGCGTGGCGCCAGGAGCCAGCTCGACTCTGACCGTGACCGCCACCCGCGACGGGTACGCCGATGGCCGGGCGCAGGTCTCTGGGACTTCGACCGAGGGCGCCGCGGTCACGCCTCAGTTCGGTGCGGTCACTCGCACCGCCGCCGGTTTCACGGCACCGATCAGCAACTATGCCGCGGGATACACCTGGACAGCGAGTTCCAGCGCCGGACAGGCGGTGATCACCGACCAGACCGTCGTCGTGACCGGATTGTCCCCTGACCAGTCGGCCACCGTCACTGTCACCACCGCTCGTTCTGGCTTCGGCAGCGGTTCCGCCACCGTGAGTGGGACGGCGCTTCCCGCCACCCCGGCGGACCGGAACAACGCCACGGTGCCGGCGGCTCCCGTGATCAACAAGATCACGGTCAAGAAGAAGGGCAAGGCGTCCGTGTTCTACACCGCGGGCAGCGACGGCGGATCGTCGATTCTGGGTGCAACTGCCACGTGCAAACCCAAGAAGAAGTTGGCCACCGTGACAGTCACCGGCAAGTCGTCGCCACTGAAGGTCAAGAAACTGAAGAAGAAGAAGACCTACCGCTGCACCGTGACCGTCACGAATGCGATCGGGGTCAGCCCGGCCTCACCCGCCAAGAGCATCAAAGCGAAGTGACCTGACCCGCCGCGAGGCGGACCGGAGGGTTTCATCCCTCCCAGCGCAACCAGACCGCTGCCAATGGGGGCAGGACCATCTGAGCCGACGCCGGTCGGCCATGCCACTCCTGGTCGACCGCGGTGACACCACCCAGGTTGCCGACATCGGATCCGCCGTAGACCCCGGCATCGGTATTGAGCATCTCGGTCCAGCGCCCCGGGCGGGGCAGGCCGATGCGGTAGTCGTGGTGAACGACCGGAGCCATGTTCACCACACACGCCACGATTCCGTCCGCGCCGTCGAAGCGTAGCCACGAGAAGACGTTGCCGACCGCGTCGTTCGCGTCGATCCACTCGAAGCCCGCCGGATCGTGATCCTTGAGCCACAGTGCGGGGTGGTGCTGATAGGCGCGGTTCAGGTCCGCGACGCACTGTTGCAGGCCGCGGTGGTGGTGACCCTCCAGCAGTGGCCAGTCCAGTGAGCGTTGTTCGCTCCACTCCTGCCATTGCCCGAACTCGCTGCCCATGAAGGTCAACTGCTTGCCCGGGTGCGCCCACTGGAACGCGTAGTAGGCGCGCAGGTTCGCGAACTTCTGCCAGTCGTCGCCCGGCATCTTGTTGATCATCGAGCCCTTGCCGTGGACGACCTCGTCGTGGCTCAGCGGCAGAACGAACTGCTCGGTGTAGGCGTACATCATGGCGAATGTCATCTCGGAGTGGTGGTACTGCCGGTAGATCGGCTCGCGCGACATGTAGTCCAGCGAGTCGTGCATCCAGCCCATATTCCACTTGAATCCGAAGCCGAGCCCGCCGAGATGGGTGGGGCGAGTGACCCCCGGCCAGTCGGTGGACTCCTCCGCGACAGTGACGATCCCGGGGCAACGCTTGTAGACGGTGGCATTCATCTCTTGCAGGAAGGCCACCGCCTCGAGGTTCTCGCGGCCGCCGTACTCGTTGGGTAGCCACTCACCGGGCTCCCGGGAGTAGTCCAGGTACAGCATCGACGCCACGGCGTCGACTCGCAGCCCGTCGATGTGGTACTCCTCGAGCCAGAACACCGCGTTGGCCACGAGGAAGTTGCGCACCTCGCTGCGGCCGAAGTTGAACACGAACGTGCCCCAGTCCAACTGTTCGCCGCGACGCGGATCGGGGTGTTCGTACAGCGGGGTTCCATCGAACCGGCCCAGAGCCCACGAGTCCTTGGGGAAGTGGGCCGGGACCCAGTCCATGATCACGCCGATGCCCGCCTGATGCAGGCGGTCCACCAGGTAGCGGAAGTCGTCGGGGTTGCCGAACCGACTC
>CAZCRC010000201.1:0-4478 GCA_964500995.1 uncultured Actinomycetes bacterium | reverse complement strand
CGCCGGAACTGCCGGACCAGTTCCACCCGCAGCGGCAGCGTCGCCCGACCTCGCACGGGGGTCGCCACTGGGGCATCGGTCGTCGTCATCAGCCACCTCCCACTGTCCGGTCCGCCCCCACGATGTCCAAGAAGACGTCCTCCAGTCGCTCATCGCCATGTTCGGCCTTGAGGTCACCGACCTCGCCCTGGGCGACGAGGCGACCACGGTGCATGACGACCACCTGGGTACACGTCATCTCGACCTCTGCCAGCAGGTGCGAGGAGACGATCACGGTGCGGCCCGTGGCGGCATAGTCGCGCAGGACATCGCGCATCTCCTTGATCTGCGGCGGGTCCAAGCCGTTCGTCGGCTCATCCAGGATGAGCACCTCGGGCCGCCCGAGCATCGCCTGCGCGATCCCCAGCCGCTGCCGCATGCCCTGACTGTAGGAGCCGACCTTGCGGTCGACCGCGGTCCCCAAGCCGGCGATCTCCAGGACCTCAGCCATGCCCGGGTCCCCGGTGCGACCGGACGCCCGCCAATACAGCTCAAGGTTCGCCCGGCCCGACAGATGTGGCAGGAATCCGGCCCCTTCGACCAGTGCCCCCACGCGGGACAACACGGGCGCCCCCGCGTGAATGCGTTCGCCGAACACGTACACCGCCCCCGCGGACGGGCGGATCAGTCCCATGAGCATGCGCATCGTGGTGGTCTTTCCGGCACCGTTGGGTCCCAACAGGCCCAGCACCACTCCAGGGGGCACCCGGAACGAGACGTCATCGACCGCCTTCAAGCCACCCTTGTAGGACTTGCTGAGATCCTCGACGGCGACCGGGACCAGCGCCAGGTCGGGTCGTCGGGTCGGCTGCGGCGTCCGGGGGCGCAGGAGCCAACCGAGGCCAGCCAACGCGGCCAGGAGCGGAACTACCACCAGCAGCCACGGGGACACGGCCTGGCCGCTGGTCACGACGGCGTTCACCACCGGCAACGAGACGTTCGTATCGGCCAGACCGACGCGGTAGATCGCGGGGCGGTCAGGCAGCCGATACGCCGCATCGGTCGTTCCGATTGCCACTTGAACCCGGTCACCGGGCGCCAGTCTGGTCGCCACCGCCGGCAGGTCGATAGCCACCTGGGTCGGGTCCGGTCCGATCCGGTCCAACCGCACCGGCGCCACCAGACCCTGCGGCGTCGTCACGGTCCCGGACGCGGTGATCACCCGCATCGTCGCAAACAGGGCGACATCGGTCACCGGAGTCTGGCTGGACACCTCGACCGTGACCCGCGGTGATCCCGCCAGGAGGGCCGTCGCGTCGACCGGAACGCTTGTGAACGACGCCGACTGACCTGGCGGCGACATTGCCACCTGACCCACCAACCCGCCCAGACCGCCGAGGCCCGGGAATGACGACACGGCTGCGGGCGCCCCACCGGCGGGGGCGCGCACGGACTGGGGATCGCCCGTCAGTTCCATCGTCATCGGTTCCGATCCCGTCAGGCCAGGGAACTGCGGCATGGTCATCACGGCTGGTTCGCGACGCGAGTCGGCACCCAGGGCGCCCTCTGTGAGCGTCACCTCGTACGTCGGCTCGACGGGTGGGCCTCCCGCCAAGTGGGCCGACATCCAGGCCGCGGTGAGCTCGGTCAACCGCTCCGACTCGTCCGTGCCACCGTCATGCCCGCCGGCATGCCACACCAGCTTGACCTCAGTTGCAGGGTTAGCGGCGGAGATCTGCTCGTAGTTGGCGGCCGCCTGCGCGAACGGGAACAGCGAGTCCGCCTGACCCGCGCCCAGCAGGGTGGGCACAGCGATCTGATCGGTGACACTGCGCGGACTGGACCGAGCCATACGCCGTTCGGTCGCCGGGGTCACCACCCCCTTCTCGGCGGCTTGATCGAACGCCTCACACCAGGCGGTCGTGAACCGGCCACACGGCTCCTCAGAAGTGCCGGGCTGGTTGAGTCCGACGCTGAAGAAGCCACCAGCCCACCACTGCTTGAACACCCCCCGTGGCGGGTCCGACTGGGCAGTGCCGCTTTGTCCGAACAGCGATGTCTGCAGGTCGTTCCACGTGATGTCCGCCGCGACCGCATCCAGGCGATCGTCATATCCCGCCGTGAGCAGCGCCAGGGCACCACCGTAGGAGCCGCCTGCGATCCCCACCCGGGGGTCACCCGCCGCGTCCTGCACGACGTCCGGGCGGTTCGCCAGTTCGTCGATGGCGGCCCGGGCATCGGCGACCTCGAACCGGGGACTGTTCATCGAGATCTGCCCGCCCGAGGCGCCGAACCCGCGGGCCGTGTAGGCCACGACCACGAACCCGGATTCGACCAGAGCCTGGGCGGTCGACGCCACCGACTGTTTGCTCCCCCCGAACCCATGGGCAAGGACGACGGCCGGGGCAGGCGTCACAGCGGGAAGGTAGAGGTCGGCGTCCAACTGGACGGGAGCCGGATCAGTGGCCGAGGTGGGACCGCCTGCGAAGGTGACCGAGAGCGGCGTCACCTCAGCATGGGCGGCAGGAGCTAACACCAGGGCACCGGCCGCGACGAGTCCAGCGGCACCGACAACTGCTGCCGACGCCCGGACGCCACGTCTCACAACGGCCCCTTCCCGGCCGCCCACCGGGGGACCGTTCCCCAAGCATCGCTTCCCGGCTGACCCACCGCACCTTCGGGTCGGGATCGGGAATACCCGCCGCCACCACCGCCGTTAGCACTCTCAGAGGGTGAGTGCTAACGCTCGCCCCGACTGAACTGTCCGGAAGGAGAACCACAATGACTGTTCGCAACTGGGATCCGTTCACGGTACTGGCCCGCCTGGATGACGACTTCGATGGCATCGTGCGGCGATCCTGGGGAGCCACGAATCGCGGCGGCGTGGGCTGGGTCCCCCCGATCGACATGCTGTCTGACGGCACCGACGTCCTGATCAGTCTCGAACTGCCCGGGCTCGATCCCGCTGACATCGACATCGAGGTCCACGAGGGTCGACTCACGATCAGCGGTGAGCGTCACGCCCATTCCGACAATCCCGATGCCAAGGTCCTGGTCCGGGAATTGCGCTACGGCTCGTTCCGGCGTGAGTTCGTCCTGCCCGAGGGACTCGACGCTGGCGCGGTGTCAGCCGACTACGACAAGGGCGTCCTGCACGTGCGTGTGGCCGGGGTGACCAAGCCGCCGGCAGAGCCGCAGAAGGTGGTGGTGCGGGATCGCACCACCGTCGCAGGCGACACCGTGGCGGTGGATTCCTGACGCTTCGGGTGCGGGACCGGGGCCGTCGGCGGCGGTCCCGCACCCACCACCGGGACCGGGACTTGTGACCCATCCCGAGGCTCGGTCTGCTGTGACAAGATCGCGATATGACCGCCGAGCTCACCCACTCCGACGAAGAGGCCACCGCCCCGGCGGAACTGCCGCCCCTGCCCGACAACCGGTTCCTCGACCGTGAGTTGTCCTGGCTGGCCTTCAACGACCGGGTGCTGCAACTGGCCGAGGACGTCCGCTCACCGCTTCTGGAACGGGCCAAGTTCTGCGCGATCTTCGCGAGCAACCTCGACGAGTTCTTCATGGTTCGGGTCGCCGGACTCAAACGTCGTATCGCCACGGGGATCGCGGTTCAGGCGGCCAGCGGACTGCAGCCGTCCGAGGTCCTCGAGGGAATCTGGCGCGAGTCCCGTGAGCAGATGCGGCGCCAGGCCATGTGTTTCCGCAACGAGATCCTGCCGGGCCTCGCCGAACACGGGATCGAGCTGCTGTCCTGGGATGAGTTGTCGGGCTTGGAGCAGCAGGAACTCCACGCGTTCTTCCGCGACCGCGTGTATCCGGTGTTGACCCCACTCGCTGTCGACCCGTCGCATCCCTTCCCCTACATCTCGGGGCTGTCCCTCAACCTCGCCGTCGTGGTCCGCAACCCCGACACCGGCAACGAACTGTTCGCCCGCGTGAAGGTGCCCCCGCTGCTGCCGCGCTTGGTCCACGTGGACGGCCAACGGTTCATCCCGCTCGAAGCGGTCATGGCACAGCACTTGGACCAACTCTTCCCCGGCATGGAGGTCTTGCAGAACCACACGTTCCGAGTGACCCGCAACGAGGACCTCGAGGTCGAAGAGGACGACGCGGAGAACCTGCTCAAGGCGCTGGAACGGGAATTGATGCGGCGGCGCTTCGGACCGCCGGTCCGACTCGAGGTCGAGGAGTCCATCGACCCCCATGTCCTCGATCTACTCGTGAGTGAACTCGGGGTGAGCCCCAGCGAGGTCGTCCAGTTACCTGGGCCCTTGGACCTGACCTCACTGTGGACCCTGGTGGGGTTGGATCGCGGTGACCTCAAGGAGGCGCCGTTCGTTCCCAAGACGAACCGGGAACTGGCCGAGGTCGAAACCGCGGCCGAACCCGACGTACTCGACACGATGCGCGAGCGCGACGTGCTGCTGCACCACCCCTACGACTCCTTCTCGACGTCCGTGCAGCGGTTCCTCGAACAGGCCGCCGCC
>CAZCRC010000200.1:0-4495 GCA_964500995.1 uncultured Actinomycetes bacterium | reverse complement strand
GAGCAGCGCGGACTGAACTTTGGCGGGCGCCCGGTTGATCTCGTCGGCGAGCACGATGTTGGCGAACACCGCGCCCCATTCGATGTCGAACTCCTCGCGGGACGGGCGCCAGATGCGGGTACCCACCACGTCGGCCGGGACCAGGTCGGGGGTGAACTGGATGCGCGAGAACTGTCCCCCCACCACCTGCGCCATGGTGGACACCGTCAAGGTCTTGGCCAGTCCCGGTACCCCCTCGATCAGGCAGTGGCCGTTGGCGAGCAGGCACACGAACGCGCGCTCGACGAGTCGGTCCTGACCGACCACCACCTTCTTCACCTCGGCCACGGCGTCGGCCACGGTATGGCCCGGAGTGGGCGAGGTGGGATCGGTGGAGTCACTGGCTGTGTCCGGCATGGTCGGTCCCTTTCGGCGAGCGGTCACTGCACGTGGGAACTGTGACACACGAACGTCAGCATCGTGTCAGAGAAGTCTTCGGTGGCCGTGTGGAACGATCGGGCGTACTGGTCAGGCAGGCCGTGGTCGTGGTCCCATGGACCGCGGCAGCCGGGCATGGCCACGCATCGACGCAACGACGACGGAGGAGCCAGTGACCACTGGTGAGGGGGCCGAACGCGCGGCTGGCTGGTACGCGGACCCGTGGGTTCACGGCCAACAGCGCTATTGGACCGGTTCGCGCTGGGCCGCTGACGTCTTCGCCGATGCGCTGTACCAGCAGCCCAACGCGGACTTCGCCAGCCGCTACGGCGCGGCGCCCACCACGCCGGCGGACCCCCCGCCGCCACCGCCGACCTGGGCGCATCGCGTGCCTGCGGCGGCACCAGCCGAGGCGGTCGTCGAGGAGTCGCCCGCCACGCCGCCCTCGTCCGGGCCCTCGCAGCGGATGGTCGCCGGCATCGCCGCTGGACTCATCGCGGCGGTCGTTCTGATGGTTGGGGGTGGCCTGTGGCTCCGGTCCGCCACCAGCGACACGTCCGCTGCTCCGGCGACGTCCGCTTCGCCTACGCCGTCGCCCACGCCGACGCAACCACAGAGCCCGAGTCCGACACCGTCACCGTCGGCGTCAGGTGAGGAGTCACCGCAGTCGCAAGGTTCGGTCGAGGATGCCCTGCAGGCGCTCGTGCTGCAGCAGCGAGACGTTCCCGACCGGTACCGGGTCGCTCCGATCGATGGCGGCCGGTCAGTGACTGATCAGCCCACCTTGGACCTCTGCGAGGGGACATATCCGAGCGAGACCGAACGTGTCGGGCGACTGCAGGTGTCGGCCCGCGACGGAGCCGGCAGCACGACGCTGAGCACCGAGGCCGTGCAGTACTCGTCGACCGACGCCACCGCGCAGGCCTTCGCGGAAGTCGAACAGGTGGCCGCGCAATGCAAGGGTTCGCTGACGCTGGACTTCGGCTCGGGCACCCCCGTCGAGACGACCGTCACCGAGGACGCCGACCGCAGTTGGCACACCACCCCCGGGGTGGAGCGGCTGGCCTACACCGTGGCGGACACGGACATGATCAGTGGCGCGGAGTCACAGCAGATCGTGGTGTATCTGCGCCGCGGACCGCTGTTGATGGGGCTGTACTTCCCCAACGCTTCCGGCAAGCAGATGCCGGTGGAGGGCAAGACGACGATCCCGGAGATCGTGCGGATCTTCGAGGAGCGACTGCTGAACACCCCACCGGGAGACGCCTCGCAGTTGCCGCCACCGGACGCCGGATCCAGCCCCGGGGCGAGCGACGGCGGCGGGGCCATCGGAGCCTGAACCCCGGACCGAAGCGTCAGGTGAACAGTTCGACCGCGACTGCGGCCGGCACCCCAGCGCGGGCACCGGCCTGCTCGCAGAACATGCGCACGAACTCCGGGTCCGCCATGGGGTGGTCTCCCAGTCCGGTCAAGTAGGCGGCGTGCTCACGCAACGATGCCACGGCAATGTCCAGGTATCCGGTGACATCGACTGCGTGGGTGGCCTGCGGTGAACCGGCGACCAGAATCCGAGACACGGAGTGTGGCGGTAGGCCGAGGTCGGTGAAGATCCACCGGTTGCCGGCGTCAGCGGCAGCATCCAACGCGGCCTGCCCGACGTTGCGGTGATCTGCAGTGTTGCGACTGCCGGGTATGCCCCAGGAGTCACGGTGATTGAACAGCATCAGGGTGTCCGGGCGATGGCGCCGGATCGCGGCCGCCAACTCGCGGCGCAGCGGGATGCCGTATTCGATCATGCCGTCGGGGTGGTCCAGGAACTCGACGTCCGCGACGCCAACGACTGCGGCACTGGCGATCTGCTCCGCCTTACGAACTCGGGCTGCTTCAGCGGGTTCCATCGAGTCGATGCCGGCCTCGCCCCGGGTGGCCAGCAGGTACGCCGCTTGGTGTCCCTGGTCGGTCCACTTGGCGATCGCCGCAGCGGCACCGTACTCGAGATCGTCGGGGTGGGCCACGATCGCCAGGATCGAGCCCGGGTCGTCGGTCAGCAGTTCCAGGGTGGGTTCCATCGTCCGAACCTACCGCGGCCGTCGGTCAGGTCGGCCGCGTGACGGAGTCCAAGAATGACGTCGCCTGCCCCGTGAACCACGGCAGCGGGTTGCCGCGTTCATGGAATCCAACATGGCCGCCGCGGGCCGTGATGGCGCGTCGAACCGGACCACGTTCCGCCAGGTCGTCCCAGTCGATCGCTTCGTATGGACTGGCCGGAATCATCGGATCGTCGAGCGAATGGATCACGAGCGTCGGCACCGTGATGGAGGCCAGGTACTGGTTGCAGGAGTTGACGGCGTAGTACTCCATGGCGTCGCCCCAGCCGTGGCGCGGGGCGGTGAGCACGTCGTCGAACTGCGGCAGGGTGCGGGCGCGGCGGATACCGTCGCTCTCCTGCTCGGTGACCCGGGGCGTGCCATCGGGTGCGGGGCGCAGCGAGTCGCGTCGAAGTGCCATCAGGATGTAGCGCTCGTAGACACCGAACAGGGTGTCGCTGAGATGTTGCGAACCCACGATCAGGTCCAGTGGCGCGGATACTGCGACTCCCGCCACCACCGGCAGCCCGGCCAGCGGCTCACCCAGCAGTTTCAGGGTCGCTGCACCGCCCAGCGAGAAACCCATCACCGCCAGCAGTGGCGATCCGGTGGCGTTGTCGCGGGCCTCCGGCGCGTCGGCCAGGTGCCTCAGACAGGCGCGCAGATCCTCGGTCTTGCCTGCGTGGTAGAGGTGTCGACTGGTGTCGCCTGACCGGCCGGCACTACGCAGATCGACGCGCGCCACGTTGTAGCCATCGCTCAGGAGTGCCTGGGTGCTGGCCTGGACGTAGTCGGAGTCGGCCGAACCACCCAGGCCGTGGATCAGGGTCACCAGGCCACGGCGCGGACGTCCGTCGGGTGTCTGGCGGGCCCGGTGGAGTTGGACGCGCAACCGGTCCCCGGTCCCGTCGTCGAGATCCACCAGCACCTCCCGGCGACTGCCGAAACGGTGCAGTTCGAAACGCCGGGGACGGACCCGGCTTCGGATGGTCTGCAGGTGACCCGAACTCCACCCGGGGGGTGTCTCGAAGTCGGCGTTGATCAGGGACCCGGTCACCAGGCCAGCGTGACACGAGCAGCCTTCGGCTCGCCGGGACTCCGAGTGCAGCACTCCCTACGCTTGCTCGCCATGGCCCACCGTATCGCCGGTAGTTATGGCACCGACGCTCCGTACGTCCCGATCATCAGCGCCGTCGCTGGCGCCGCCATGCTTGGTTATGGCCTGTTCGCGGGCGGCGGAGTGTTTGCCGTCGTGGTGGCCGTACTGCTGCTCGCGCAGGCCGCGTTGTACATGTACGTGACCAAGGACGGCAAGTTCACGGTCTGGCGGGAACTCATCGAGGGTCTGAACCTACGTGGTGACGAAACGGCACTGGACATCGGCTGCGGTCGCGGCATGGTGCTCATCACCTTGGCGCAGTACCTGCCGTCCGGTCGGGCCGTGGGGCTGGACCTGTGGCGGTCGAAGGACCAGAGCGGGAACAGCGAAGAGGCGACCATGGCCAACGCCGCCGCGAACGGCGTGGCCGAACGGATCGAACTGGTCACCGGCGACATGTCCGACTTGGGGCAGTTCCCCGACGACACGTTCGACGTCGTGACCGCCAGCGTGGCGATCCAGAACATCAAGGACGCTGCGCTACGGGAACGGACCGTTCGCGAGATGCTGCGGGTCACCAAGCCCGGCGGTCAGATCCTGATCGCGGATATCCAGTACTCGCAACAGTACGAGGAGGTGCTGGTCGCGGCGGGTGCCAAGGACGTCGAACGGCACAGCCTCGGCCTTCGCATGATGTACGGCAACCCGTTCTTCCTGTCCCGCATCGTGCGCGCCAGCAAGGCGGCCTGACCGCTCAGGCGGCAGAGCGCAGCGCCCGCCACCAGCCGTCGATGCAGTCCCACGCGGTACCGAGGATGACCAGTACGGCGACTCCCTGCTGGATCGAGGTGGCGGAGTCGACCGACACGTCCCACCCCATGGCTGCCGCGAA
>CAZCRC010000199.1:0-4524 GCA_964500995.1 uncultured Actinomycetes bacterium | reverse complement strand
GATTGGAACTTCATTCCGGGCGAGGGTGATTGGGGCGTGGTGCCGATGTGGGGCCATGCCGTGGTGACGGAGAGCCGCCATCCGGACATTGCGGTCGGCGAACGGGTTTATGGCTATCTGCCCATGGCGGACAGTCTGGATGTGCTTCCAATCGGCGTAAGCGCAGGCGGGTTCACCGATGCTGCTGCGCACCGCCAGCCGATGAGCCCGATCTATAACCAATACAGCCGCCTTGCCGCCGACCCGGAGCATGACCCGGCGCGCGAGGGCGAGCGGATGATCTTTGGCCCGCTGTTCAAGACCGGCTTCCTGATCGAGAGCTTCATGCGGCGCGAAGGCTGGTTTGGGGCAGAGGCGGTGGTGTTGACCTCTGCCTCGTCGAAAACAGCGATGGGGCTGGCCTCGGTCGCGCGGCATCGCTCACCGCAGATCAAGCGGATCGGGCTGACTTCGGCCGGAAACGTCGATTTTGTGAAGCGCAGCGGCTTTTACGATACCGTCATCGCCTATGACGATCTCGGCAACCTCTTGCAGATTTCGTCCGTTCTGGTCGACTTTGCCGGGAATGCGAAGCTGATGCATGCGGTCCATTCGGCGCTGGGTGAGGCGCTGCACTATTCCTGCACCGTTGGCGCGACGCATGTCGGGGCCGGTTTCGGTCAGGACAATGGCCCGCTGCCTGGCCCCGCGCCGGTGCTATTCTTCGCGCCCGATCATGCCGTGGCCGCGATCAAGGAACTGGGCCCCAAGGCCTTCGGTGAAGCTGTCGGTGAAAGCTGGCTGCGCTTTATCGCGGAAGTCGGCGGCGCGCTGACCATAGATGAACGAAATGGGCTGGATGCCGCGCGTCAGGCCTATCTGGCCACCCTGGCGGGCCGGGCCGATCCCTCGGTGGGGATCGTGATCCGGCCCTGATCGGGTAGCGCTTACTCCGCGGCTTCCAGCATGTCTGCCCGCTGCGGGCCGCGGATCAGGCCACCCGGGGTTGCCCCGGTCCATTCGCCATTCTTGAAGGTGACCACGCCGGTCTTGATCGTGCAGACGTACCCTTCGGCCTTCTGCAGCAGGCGCTTGCCGCCGGCGGGCAGGTCAAAGGCCAGCCAGGGCTTGCCGAGCTTGACCTTGTCGAGATCGATCACGTTAAGATCGGCAAGGTAGCCCGGTGCGATCAGCCCACGGTCATCGAGGCCGTAAAGCCGGGCGGTATCGCGGCACTGGCGCTTGATCGCATTTTCCAGGCTGATCTTACCGCCGCGCTTGCGGTCGCGGACCCAGTGCTGAAGCATGAAGGTCGGGCTGGCGGCGTCACAGATCGTGCCGCAATGCGCCCCACCATCGGACAGCGAGTTTACGGTGTCATCGCTATGCTGCAGCGCCTCAAGGAAATCGAGGTTGCCATCGGCATAGTTGAGGATCGGCAGATAGATGAAGCCCTTGCCCTGATCGCGGCACAACAGGTCATAGGCATATTCATCGCCCGAAACACCGGCAGCGGCGGCGCGGGCGGCAATGCTTTCATCAGCCTGCGGTTCGTAATTAAAGTCCGGATCCATCTCGAACTGCATGCCCCAGCCACCACAGACGACCATGATCAGGCCGATGATGTCCTGGTTTACTTCCGAAAAGTCGTTTTCCTCAGCCAGCAACTGGGCCTTGAAGGCCGGATCAAGCAGCTTGGCGCGCTGTTGCTCCCACGGTAGCTCGGCAATCGCCTGCCAACTGGGGCGAAGGCGGAAGGGATGAACCGTGCCTTCCCAGGCCATGATGATGCCGTTGCCGCGCAGCGCGATCTGGGCGACGATATTGGCGCCGTTGTCATTCTCGGCGCGCATGCAGGCGATCTGCTCGTCCAGCGGCATTTCCTTGGCGATCGACTGCAGCGCGGCATAGGTGCAAGGCAGGCCGGTTTCGCGGCTGAGCGCGCCCATCCAGCCGAATTCATTCCATTCGCGCCGCATGTCGCTGGCCATTTCGAACACGCCGTGGCCAACCCGTCCCATCGCGCGGCCGATCTCGATCAGCTCTTCCTTGGTGGCGGTGGTCCCGGGCACCACTTCACCGTCGATCGAGCGGTGCAGCACCGTGCGGCTGGTGGAAAAGCCCAGCGCCCCTGCGCGTACACCGTCCTCGACGATATCGGCCATCTTCTGGATGTCTTCGGCGGTCGGGATCGCGCCCGGCTGCTCACGATCGCCCAGCACATAGGCGCGAACCGCGCCGTGCGGCACATGGGTGCCAACGTCGATCGAACGCGGCAGCCGCTCCAACGCATCCAGGTATTCAGGGAAGGTTTCCCAATCCCACTTCATCCCCTCAGCCAGTGCGGTTCCGGGGATGTCCTCAACCCCTTCCATCAGCCCGATCAGCCAGTTGTGACGGTCCGGCGCTGCCGGGGCAAAGCCCACGCCGCAGTTGCCCATGACGGCCGTGGTCACCCCGTGCCAGGATGACGGCGCCATTTCCTGGTCCCAGGTGGCTTGGCCATCGTAATGGGTGTGCACGTCGACGAACCCCGGCGTAACGATCTTGCCCGTCGCGTCGATCTCATCCTTGGCATCGCCCTGAACCGATCCGACCGCTGCGATCAGGCCATCCTTGATCGCAACGTCGCCGGTAAAGCGCGCTGCACCGGTGCCATCGACAATCGTGCCGCCGCGAATGATCAGGTCGTAGGTGGGCATAGCCTCTCTCCATTGATCGCGACTCTCTGGGGTCGCGCCTTTAACCGGGCGATTAAATCACGGCTTGGGGGGAGGGGCAAGCGAAGAAGGCTATTCCCCCAGCGCCCGGATCATATCAGCCACATCGACGAATTTTTCGCGCGGGGCGCCATCCCGCGCGCGCTGTTCCTCGGCGGCTTCGATCTTCTTCCAATCGCGGAAGGTGACGACGTCCAGCCCGCGCGCTTCGGCCAGGGCGTCAAAGCCGGGGCGGCCGGGCTTGCCAGCGCCATTGCCAATGTCCTCGGCAATCAATTCGACAATCGCGAAACCATCGGGGCGGTTGGTGCCGATCGTGCCCGAAGGCCCGCGTCGCGCCCAGCCGACGCAGTAGAGGCCGGGCAGGATGCGCCCTTCGTCATTGGCGAAGCGGCCAGCGCTCTCTTCAAAAGGAACGCCGGGGATCGGGCTGGTCTTGTAACCGATGCAGGTGACGATCAGGCTGCAGGGGATGGTGTAGGTTTCGCCCGTTCCACTGGCGCGACCATCGGGGTCGAGCACGGTCCGCTCCACCGCGATCCCGCTGACCTTGCTGTCTCCAAGGATCGCGCGCGGGCTGGCAAAGAAGTCAAAGTCGATCTCAACCGGTTTGTCGGCGCGGAATTCCTCCGGAATTGCGGCAAAGCTGCGCAGGTGGCCAACCGACTTGCGCTGGCCGGGTTCAAGGAACAGGTCATCGTCTTCAGGCGGCAGGTCCGCCGGTTCAACCCGCGGGCAGGCGCGCTCCAGATGCGCCAGTTCGCCCAGCTCCTTGGGGGTCATGGCGATTTGATGAGGACCGCGCCGGCCCAGGATAACGATCCGGGAAATGCGCGATTGCTGCAAGGCGTGGAGTGCATGGGCAACAATGTCGCTGCCCGTAAACTCGCCTGCGGTCTTGGCCATGATCCGCGCCACATCCAGCGCCACGTTGCCATTGCCGATCACGACTGCCGTGCCGCCCGACAGATCGGGGTTAAGCTTCGCGAATTGCGGGTGGCCATTGTACCAGCCGACAAAGGCGGCACTGCCGAAGACATTGTCCAGCCCCTCGCCAGGGATACCCGCGGGCTTGTCGTTGGGGGCGCCGGTCGCCAGGACGACGGCATCGTAAAGCTCTTGCAGTTCGGCAATCGTCACGTCCTGACCAATCGTGACATTGCCGACAAAGCGGACGTTATCGGACAGCGCCGTGCCTTCGTAGCGGCGTGACACACCCTTGATGGACTGGTGATCGGGAGCAACGCCAGTGCGGATCAGGCCATAGGGCACCGGCAGCATGTCGAAGATGTCGACCCGGACATCATCGCCCCACTGCTTTTGTGCTGCTTCGGCGGTGTAGTAGCCGGCCGGACCCGATCCGATGATGGCGATATGGCGCATGAACCGATCTGCCTCCCCGCTGGTCCGGGGGCCAATCGGGGCCAGGCAGTTGCCGGATCGAAAGCGCGTGATACGCGCCCGAACCTCACTGCGGTTCCCGATTCCAGCCTCTCCGTCCCTATTTGTGAAGGCAGGATGCCTTGCCTGACCAACCATTGCAACCCGTGCTCCGGGTCTTTGCGTAGTCCGATCATGCAGGCCCACAATATCCATACGTTCCCTGCGATTAACCCTTTGGCAGGGCCGCTCTGCCAATGGTCCATTCGTAATGGTCGCAAAGCACGTCAGTCGGGGACAAAGGCCTGCGCTGTCGGCGCAGGCCGGCTTGCGCCCGCAACAGATGAGCGAAAGCCTTGCCCTGATCGATGCCAACTGGCGGTTGATGGCCCCGTTCGCTGCCGGGCCCGGTGACAGTGCCCTGACTTGCTGCTAACGGCGGCGG
>CAZCRC010000198.1:0-4535 GCA_964500995.1 uncultured Actinomycetes bacterium | reverse complement strand
ACCACCCAGCTTGATGCCGATGGCACGCTGACGGTTCAGCTGAACGACAAGACCTGGGACGATCCCAAGCCCGGCCAAGTGCTGATCAAGGTTGAGGCAACCCCGATCAACCCGTCGGACCTGGGCCTGCTGTTCGCCAGCGCCGATACCGACAATGCGGTCTATTCGCCCGGCAAGGTTGTGGCCAAGATGCCAGAAGCTGCGACCCGTGCCTTCAAGGCCCGTCATGGCATGGCCATGCCGGCCGGCAACGAGGCCGCCGGGATCGTGGTTGCGGCCGGCGAAGGCTGCGAGCACCTGATGGGCAAGCGCATCGCCTGTGTCCCCGGCACGGCCTATGCCAGCTATGCCTATGCCGATACCCAGATGGCCTTCGCGGTTGATGACAGCGTGACTGCCGAGCAGGCCGCCAGTTCCTTCGTCAATCCGATGACCGCGCTGGGTTTTGTCGAGACGATGAAGCTGGAAGGCTTCACCGGCATCGTCCACGCGGCGGCAGCCTCGAACCTGGGCCAGATGCTGGTTAAGATCTGCCAGGAAGATGGCATTCCGCTGGTTAATGTCGTCCGCTCCGATGCGCAGGTGAAGCTGCTCAAGGACCTGGGCGCAACGCACGTGCTTAACATGAACGACGCCGATTACATGCCCAAGCTGATCGACGCGATTGCCGAAACCAAGGCGATGATCGGCTTCGATCCGATTGGCGGCGGCACCGTTGCCAGCCAGTTCCTCTCGGCAATGGAAGCCGCCGCCAGCCGCGGTGCTGCCTTCAGCCGCTACGGTTCGTCCGAGCCGAAGAAGGTCTACATCTATGGCGCGCTCGACTTGGGCCCCACGATCCTCAACCGCGCCTTTGGCCTGACCTGGGACCTAGCCGGCTGGCTGCTGACGCCGTTCATGATGAAGGCCGGCATGGAAATTGTCGGGCGGATGCGCACCCGCGTGATGAAGGACCTGACCACCACCTTCGCCAGCCACTATGCCCGCAAGGGCAACCTTGAGGACATGCTGACCAAGGATGCCGTCAGCATGTACAATGCCCGCCGGACTGGCGAGAAATACCTGGTTACCCCGAACGACTGAGGACGCTCGTCCGCCGTTAAAGTCGTTCGCCGAAGCGCTGATTGACAGTGCTGGCCCCGGGCTGAAAATCCGGGGCCAGACTGGGGAGATTCCACCGATGAAGACCGTTGCCCGCACCGCCTCGCGCCTTGCCCTGGCGCTGAGCCTCGCCGCCCTGCCCGCCGCCGCCCTGGCCGACGATGCCAAGGAAGCCCCAAAGTGGGATGTCTCGGCACCGCCGGGCATGAAGATCCGCGAAGTGCCGATCAAGGTCGAGGAAGGCACCTGGATGAACCTCGACGTCAGCCCCGACGGGCAGACCGTGGCTTTCGACCTGCTGGGTGACATCTATACCATGCCGATCACCGGCGGCACACCGACGCGGATTGCCGAAGGTCTGCCCTATGAAACCCAACCGCGCTTCTCCCCCGATGGCAAGCGGATCGCCTTCACCTCTGACCGTGGCGGCGGCGACAACATCTGGATCATGAACCGCGATGGCAGCGACAAGCGCCAGCTCACCAATGAGAGCTTCCGTCTGCTCAACCAGCCGAGCTGGAGCCCGGACGGCCAGTTCATCGTCGCCAAGAAGCACTTCACCACCGGCCGCTCGCTCGGCACGGGTGAGGTCTGGATGTACCATGTCTCGGGCGGCGACGGTGTCCTGCTGGTCAAGCGCCCGAACGAGCAGCACCAGAAGGAACTGGGCGAGCCGATCTTCGCCCCCGATGGCAAGCACATCTATTACACCCGCAACACCACGCCGGGCCCGATCTTCGAATATGCGCAGGACAGCAACAACCAGCTGTTCGCGATTGAACGCTATGACCTGGATAGCGGCAAGATCGAGAGCGTGATCGGTGGCGAAGGTGGTGCGGTCCGCCCGACCCCCTCGCCCGATGGCATGAAGATTGCCTATGTCCGCCGCGAGGCGACCAAGCCGCGGCTCTATGTCCGCGACCTGACCACTGGCGAAGACCGCAAGGTCTATGACGCACTGGACATGGACATGCAGGAGACCTGGGCGGTGACCGGGGTCTATCCCCACATGGCCTGGACGCCGGATTCACGCAGCCTGGTGGTCTGGGCCGGGGGCAAGCTCAACCGCGTTGACCTGACCACCGGCAAGAGCACGGTGATCCCGTTCAAGATCGACGATACCCGCGGCCTGATCGATCCGCCGCGGCCCGCCGTGGCCGTGGCCCCGGACAGCTTCGAGACCAAGATGCCGCGCGGCGCGACGGTTTCGCCCGACGGCAAATCGGTGGTGTTCGAAACGCTCGGTCACCTGTGGGTCAAGTCGATGGCTGGCGGCGAGCCGCGCCGCCTGACCAAGGATGATGGCGCGATGGAGGCCTATCCTGCGTGGTCGGCCGACGGCAAGAAGCTGGCCTATGTCCGCTGGACCGATGCGGGCCTGGGCGAAGTGCGGGTTATCGCGGCGAACGGCGGCAAGTCGATCGCGATCACGCCCGCCGGTCACTATGCCCGCCCGCGCTTCTCACCCGATGGCAAGACCGTGGTCTTTGAGAAGGATCGCGGGGGTTACCTGACCAGCCCGCGCGCCTCGGCCGAACCCGGCGTCTACCGCGTCGCGGCGACCGGCGGGGCCATGACCCGGATCACCGATAACGGTGGTAACCCCCAGTTCGGTGCCAGCAATGATCGCGTTTTCGTGATGGAAGGCGATGCCAAGGAAAGCCGCCTGGTCAGCCTGGACCTGAACGGCGAAGCCCGCCGGGTCCATGCCAAGGGTGACCTGGTTAACGACTATCGCGTCTCGCCCGATGGCAAGTATCTGGCCTTCCGCCAGAACTATCAGGCCTTTGTCACCCCGCTGGTGCCGGGCACGCAAGAAGTCTCGCTGTCTCCCAAGGGCGGTGCACTGCCGGTGGTCAAGGTCAGCGGTGACGGGGCCGACTGGATTCACTTCAGCGAAGGTGGCCGGCGCGTGAACTGGTCGCTTGGGCCGACGGTGTTCGGCGCCGATACGGCCAGCCTGTTTGGCAATGCTCCCCTGGCCAAGGGTGCCAAGCCGGTGAAGTTCGACCCGCCCAAGACCGGCGTTTCGCTGGCGATGAAGGTCACCGCTGACAAGCCCAAGGGCACGGTGGCAATCGTCGGCGCCCGCGTGGTGACGATGAAGGGCCTGGATGGCGGCGCAATCGACGATGGCGTGATCCTGATCGAAGGCGATCGGATCAAGGCGATTGGCAAGCGCGGCGAAGTGGCGATCCCGGCCGGAACCCCCACCCTCGACGCCACCGGCAAGACCGTGATCCCGGGCTTGAGCGATGCGCACGCCCACGGCCCCTAGGGCAGTGACGAGCTCACGCCCCAGGCCAACTGGGCCGAGATGATCAACCTGGCGCTGGGCGTGACCACGCGGCACGATCCGTCGAGCAGTGCCCGTACGGTGTTTCCGGCGCTGGAGATGACCCGCACCGGCCAGATTATCGGCCCGCGCACCTTCTCCACCGCTGAGATCGTCTATGGCGCGCGGGCATCCGGGGTCTATGCGCAGATTGACAGCTATGACGATGCCCTGGCCCACGTTCGCCGGTTGAAGGCGCAGGGGGCACACAGCCTGAAGAACTACAACCAGCCGCGCCGCGATCAGCGCCAGCAGGTAACCGCTGCGGCTCTGGCTGAAGGTATGCGTTCGGTGGCCGAGGGTGGCTCGCTGTTTGGCTTCGACATGACGCTGATCGCAGATGGCAACACCACGGTTGAGCACAACCTGCCTCTGGGGGTGTTCTACAATGACGTGCTGCAGTTCTTCAGCCAGTCGAAGACCGGGTACACCCCGACCCTGGTGGTGACCTATGGCGGCCCGGCGGGCGATCCCTATTGGCGTTCGCACACCGATGTCTGGAAGCACCCGCTGCTGCAAAAGCATGAACCGGCGGCGATCCTGGCGGCGAACAATGCCCGCCGCACCATTGCCGCTGACGAAGACTATAAGGACGATGACAACGCCCGCGAAGCCGCGAAGCTGGCGCGGCTGGGTGTGCCGGTTTCGATCGGTGCGCACGGTCAGGAACCGGGCATCGCCGCGCACTGGGAACTGTGGTCCTTCGTCCGCGGCGGCATGACCCCGGTTGAAGCCCTGCGCGCCGGCACGATCGAATCCGCCCGCAGCCTGGGCTATGATGCCGATGTTGGCAGCCTGGAACCGGGCAAGCTGGCGGACCTCGTGGTGCTGGATGCCGACCCGACCAAGGACATCCGCAACTCTGACAAGGTCAGCAAGGTGATGATCGGTGGCCGTCTGCTTGATGCCGCGACGCTCAACGAAGAGCTGACCGGCACCCGCAAGCGGCCCGCCTATTGGTGGGAAGGCAAGGACGGCGGGGCCGGATATGCCGGACCGGCTGGCGGCGGAGCGACCGCCCATGCGGATCAGGACGACGGGTAAATTGATGGCCTCCCCCTTGCGGGGAGGCCTCTACGGCTTCAGCTTGCGGAACCAC
>CAZCRC010000197.1:0-4551 GCA_964500995.1 uncultured Actinomycetes bacterium | reverse complement strand
GGGAGAGCGCAGCCGAGCGTGCGGTTCTGGCCGGGCGAGTGGCCCCCCATCTGGTGCACCCGCTGGCGCAGGTGGTCCCCGACTTCGATCACGATCGCCGCTCGGCACGGCTGGCCCTGCTGGGACAGCGCGCCGGCGATGCGCTCCGGGTCGCTGCCGGGACCCCGTCCGGACTGCTCCCCCGCGCCCGGCACGTGGACGCCGATCTGGCTCGGCAGCTCGTTCCCGGCATCCGGCACGAGGGATTGCGGGGGGCGGCAGTGGGCTGGGACTGCCAACTGGTCGACGATGCCCGACTGGTCGTCGCGGTGGCGCGCACGGCAGCCGCCTACGGGGCCCGGATCCTTACCCGGGTGCGCGTTTCGGCTGTCGATCCGGCCAGCGGCGACGTGACCGCCACCGACACGCTCACCGGCGAACAACTCGAGCTGCACGCGACCACAGTCGTCAACGCCACCGGCGTGTGGGCGAGCGACCTCGACGACAGCATCACGCTGCACCCATCGCTGGGCACCCACGTCGTGGTGCCCACATCACTGGTCGGTGCCGGCCACGGGTCGCTGACGGTCCCGGTACCGGGAACGATCGGGCGATTCATCCTGTCGCTTCCCCAACTCGGCGGAATCAGCTATGTGGGTCTGACCGACAACGAGACCGATACGGACTCCTTCGCGGCACCCACGCCGCCCGAGGCGGACATCGCCTGGATCCTGGAGATCCTGTCCACCGCCCTGGAGCGCCCTGTGACTCCCGCCGACGCACTCGGCGCATTCGCCGGGGTCCGACCGTTGGTCCAGTCCGCTGATGCGGCCACCTCGTCTGCCGACATCTCCCGCAAACACCTCGTGCGCCGAACTGACCGTCTGATCACGGTCACCGGCGGGAAGCTCACGACGTTCCGGCGCATGGCCGAGGACGTGGTGGATGTGATCACCGAGACCGCGTGCCGGACCAAGGACGTCGCCTTGGTGGGAGCCGGACCCCAGGAGAACCGGTCCGACGTCCCCGACGTCCTGTGGCGCCGCTACGGAAACGAAGCCCCGATCGTGTGGGATCTGGGTGTCGTGCGGCCGGAGTTGCGGCAGCCACTCGTCCCAGGGGCCAGCTACTACGGCGTCGAGGCGGAGTTCGGGGTGGCCGCCGAGGCGGCGCTGACAGCATCGGACATCGTGGACCGGCGCACCCGCATCGGCGTGATCGACGACTTGCGAGACGCGGCCCTGACCACGGTCACCGACCGGTGGGGCCGGCGTTTGGCCGCGGACCTGCGCGTCTCCTCCTGATCCTGGTGGCGCAGCCGCTCAAGTCCACCCGGTGACCGTGCCGATGTGATCGGCGACGCGTGGCATTCACGCGCCGTCGGACGGAGGTGGCTCATGACCGTCGCCTTCACGCCCGAAACGCTGCCCCGACCCGCAGTGCCGGACGATCATCGGGAGCAACCCGAACCCGGCTACATCTCGATCCGCGCTGCCCTGCTGGGCATGGTCGTCGTGGCGCTGCTGAGCGGACTGGTCAGCGGGGTCGTCGCCACGGCCCTGGTCACCTCACAGGTCAAGGCGGGGCCGGTGGGCGCGACCGGGGAGCCGGGTCCGCCCGGGCGGACCGGCGCGACCGGCGAGGCGGGGCAGCCCGGTGACCCCGGGGTGCGAGGCCCCAAGGGCGAACCCGGAGATCGAGGCGCCACTGGCCCCCGGGGCCCAGCGGGTGCCGCGGCTCCCGTGCTGGCCGACAAATGGCCGGTCGAGTGCGCCGCCCCGCAACTGCAGAGCCTGTTGGTGACGACCGGACTCGAGGGAGTCACTGCACCCGTCGATGTCATCGTGTGCTGAACCGCCGCCTCGCTGGACTGTGACTCAGGCTGGATCGGGGAACCGCTCCCCTGCTTCGCGCATCGCAGCACGTGCTCGCCGACGGTCACCGGCTCGCTCATAGGCCAGCCCGAGTTCGAACCACCGCTGCCAACTATCCGGATCGGACTCCAGTCGCGACAGGCACTCGGGGTAGTCGAGATCGGCAGGATCGATGCCGTAGGTCTGCCATTCCTGGGCCACGTACTGCATGCGATAGCCGAAACGCATCTCGCGCCACAGGATCCAGGCCCCGACGACGGGGAACGCCAGGATCGCGAAACCGAGCAGGATTCCGACGATCTCACCCGTGGCGATGAGCCGGATGCCAAGCTGCCCCAGCAGCACCAGGTAGACGGCGACTGCGACGACCATGATCCACGCCAGGGCGCGCGGATTCACTCGGCGGCGTCCAACAGGTCGTCGATGCCCACGGTGAGTCCGGGGCGGGATCGCACCCCGCGAACCGCGAGCAGGACTCCAGGCATGAAGGACGATCGATCCAGGGAGTCGTGGCGGATCGTCAAGGTCTCCCCGGCCGAACCCAGCAGCACCTCCTGGTGTGCCACCAAGCCGCGCAGGCGGACGGAATGTACCGGCACCCCGTCGATCACCTCGCCGCGGGCGGAGATGTCGTCGGGCTGGGTCGCATCGGGGGCGGCGTCGGTCCCGGCGGCGGCGCGGGCCGCGGCGATGACGGCCGCTGTCTGACGCGCGGTGCCGGACGGGGCATCGACCTTGTTCGGGTGGTGCAGCTCCACGATCTCGACCGATTCGAAGAAGGGGGCGGCTTTCGCGGCGAACTGCATCATCAGCACGGCCCCGATCCCGAAGTTGGGCGCGATCAGCACTCCCACCTGCGGGTCCGGCCCCAAGATCTCGCGCACCTCGGCCAGCCGCTGGGGGGTGAAGCCGGATGTGCCGACCACGACGTGGACACCAGCAGCCACACCGTCGCGGATGTTCGCCATGACGCTGTCGGGGACGGTGAAGTCCACCACGACGTCGGCGTCGGGCAACTCGGTCAGATCATCCCCGACGTCCAGCGCGGCCACCAGCCGCATGTCGATGGCGGATTCGACGGCACGGCACACCTCGGCACCCATCCGGCCCCGTGCGCCCAGCACCGCCACGGCGATCGGTTCCACGGTCATCGCACGGTTCCGTTCGTAGCCCGGGTCATGGCCTTGGTGATCCCGCGGCCCTTCGCTCCGACCGCGCACACCTGACGAGGCTGGGCGAGGAGGTCGCGGGCGAGCTCGTTGACGGCCGCCGAGGTCACGGCCTCGACCTTGGCCAGACTCTCCGCGAGACTGTGAAGTTCACCGGTGGCCACTTCGGCCCGTCCGAGGGTCACCATGCGGGCAGCCGTGTCCTCACCCGACAACACGATGCTGCCCGACAGATGCCCCTTCGCCCGGGCCACCTCGTCGTCGCCCACACCGTGGTCACGGATCGCATCGAGTTCCGCCGTGACGACGTCGAACACTTCGGCGGCTCGTTCCGGCTGACAGCCGGCGGCAACACTCCACACACCGGCGTCGGAGTACGCGGAGTGCCCCGAATACACGGAGTACGCCAAGCCCCGTTCCTCGCGCACCGACTGGAACAGCCGTGAGGACATGCCGCCGCCGACGATGGCGTTCAGGACATCCAACGTTCGGCGGTTGTCGTCACCGCGGGGCAACCCAGACGTCGCAAGTGCGACCGTGCACTGCTCGCCCGGCCACGGCAGCGATTCGATCGAGCCGGTCGAATTGCGTGACCGCCGGGGGCGTCGGTCCTTCAGTGGTTCCGGTGCCACCCCCCACGGCCATCCGAGGTCAGCGGTGGCCGCCCGGACCAGGGACACGAGTTCAGCGTGGTCGACGTTGCCGGCAGCGGTGACCGCAAGGGATTGAGGCCGGTAGTGGCGACGGAAGAAGGAGCGGATCGTGCGGGGCGACATCGCCACGATCGACTCCCTGGTCCCCAAGATCGGAAGGCGCAGCGGAGACCCGGCAAGCACCTTGCGATCCAGCGCCTCGCCGGCCCGGTCCTGGGGATCGTCGTCGTGCATGGCGATCTCTTCGAGCACCACGGATCGTTCGGCGTCAATGTCTGCTTCGCGCAATGAGGGCGACGTCGTGATGTCCATCATCACGTCGACGGCCACGGGCAGGTCGTGCCCGAGCACTTTCGCGTAGAAGCAGGTGTACTCCTTGGACGTGAAGGCGTTCATCTGGCCGCCCACGGCATCCACCTCGGCTGCGACGTCCAGAGCCGAACGCCGAGCGGTCCCCTTGAAGAGCAGATGCTCCAAGAAGTGCGCCGCCCCCGCGGCGGCAGGGGTCTCGTCTCGCGAACCGACCCCCGCCCAGATGCCGAGTGTCACCGAGTGAGCCCCCGGCACACTCTCGGACACGACCCGAAGCCCGGTGGGCAGCACCGTACGCCGCACCACCGAGCCGTCGGATTCGCGCAGCAACTGCCGGGTCGACCCGGCGGGCTGTTGCGAAGCGGGAAAGAAGGCGGGCACGGTCAGGCTTCGCTCAACTCCGCGTCCACCTCGGCGTCATCCACGTCGCCCTCGGCGCCGGCGTCGTCGTCCATCACCGGGATCAGCGACAGTTTGCCGCGCTGGTCGACCTCTTTGATCTCGACCTGAACCTTCTGGCCGACCTGCAGGTGCGTCACACCGTCGCCCAACGCCTGCACCACG
>CAZCRC010000196.1:0-4552 GCA_964500995.1 uncultured Actinomycetes bacterium | reverse complement strand
TCGAAGGGGATCGACTCACGGTGGGGCAACGCCGGGCGGATGCGTTGATCACCCTAGTCAACCGCGCGGCGGCCCACGGCGATGTGCCTGCGACCCGCAACGGGCTACCGGTGGCCACGACCGTGACGATCGGGCTGGCGGAAGCCGATCGAGTCGCATCGCAGGCTCCTCGCGATCGCGGTGGTGATCTGGCGACGGTCTTGACCACGCCCAGCGTCGGAGCGCAGGCTGCCACTCTGACCCCATCGCACGGTGCGACGGTGACCCTTGGGGATGCGGCGGCGCGGTTCTTGGTCTGCTCGGGTCGTCACACCCCGGTCCTGGTCGACGACACCACCCATGCCGGTCGTCCGGTGGCCCAGACCCTGGCCCAGGCCCGGTTGCAGCCGTTGGCGGTGGGCCGATCCCGCCGCCTGGCCACCAAAGCCCAACGCACCGCGCTGGCGGTACGGGACAAGGGCTGCATCCTGTGCGGGAGACCACCCGCGGAATGCCAGACGCATCACCTGACGGACTGGGCAGAGGGCGGAAGAACCGACCTCGACCAGATGGTGTTGCTCTGCTGGACCCATCACCGCGAAGTCGATCTCCACAGATGGACGATCACCAAGAACCCCGACCCCGACGGACCCCACTGGCGGATCACCCCGACACCACGACACCACTGGCGCACCAGAACCAGGCGCTGAACCGCGCGGAATAGCGTCACGCGCACAGTCCGGGCGCCAGCCCAATGACGGATGGTCGGGGGCCACCCAAGTCAGGGAGTCACGTCAGCGGGCCTCAGTCGGTTTCACTGATTGTGCACTTCACGAGCGGCTTGTTGCCCACCTTGTCGCTTCTGGTGACGGCCCTGCGTACCAGGCCTCAACCGGGGCGACGGCGTAGGGTCGGTGGCGTAGCCGAGCGAGAGGGGCCGCAATGATCCAGAAACTACCTGACAGCGGCGGATCGGCCGTCGGCTATCAATTCAGCGGCGACATCGACAAGTCCGACTACGCCACGCTCGTGCCGGAACTCGAGGCGCTGGTCGCTGAATATGGAACGATCCAACTGCTGTGTGATCTGACCAATTTCCACTGGGAGAAGGTCGGCGCCTGGGGAGCGGATATGAGGTTCGGCCACGAGTTCCACACCGCGATCACCAGGATGGCCATGGTGGGTGGCGGCCACCTCGTCGACGTCCTCGCCAAGTTGTCGCGACCCTTCTATGCCCAGGAGGTGCGGGCCTTCCCCGACGTCGAGTCGGCATGGGCGTGGCTGCGCTCGGTCGAGACCTGAGCCGAAGGGGCCGCGATGCTGCCGAGGATCCTCGCCCTGGGCGTTGCCGCTGGTGCCGTGCTGGCCACGCTGTCAGCTCCGGCGCCTGCGGTACCCATGGGAGGTGTTCCGACCTGCGCCTGGCCCGTTGTCACCAACGCCGAGCAGTTCAACGTCGCCTACCCGGACACGTCCGCAACGTACTGGACCACGCCGTTTCAGTACCAGCCCGGTATGACACTGACCATCTCCGGGTCGTTCCCTGAGGCACGGTTCTTCTCTCTCAACACCTACGACGATACTTTCGGAGCCTTCACGGTGAACGGGGTGTCGAGCGCTTTGGTGGACTACCAGATCGACCCGGATCCCGGATCCATCAACCCGTGGCAGTCATCGGCCGCCTCGGGTGAGACCGAGCAGTACACGGTGGTTGCTCAGGACGAGATCCCCGGCAGTAGCAACGCGTTGCCCATCGCGCCCAGCGGAACGGTGGCGAACAGTCTCGGCTATCTGATCCTGCGGGTGTATCTACCCGAGGGCGCGTTCTCCGAGGTGCCCCTCCCGACGATCACCGCTGCCGGTCCAGCTGGGACCGTGAGCATCGAGCCGTGTTCCGAGGGTCAGCGAACATCCCCTGACGAGGTGAATGGCGCCCTTCCTGCGGCGCTCCAGGAGGCCGTGAGCGCGGGCGCGCAGCTGCAGTCCCACGCCAAGGACCCTGCCGACGGAGGCAGCGGCCCGTGCCGGGGCGCCGCCTGCCCACCGCGGCTTGCGTTCTTCCGGGCGACAGCTGCCGCCACAAACGCCGTGTTCCCCAACTCGGCCACCGCCTACGTCAGCGCCATCATGCGACCCCGGCCCGGCCGAGTCGTTGTTGTGCGCGGCAAGGCACCACGTACACCGGCGCGACCGGCTCCAGGTACCGAGCCTGTCGTCTGGCCGCAGCAGCGCTACCAACTGCGGTACTTCTCCTTGTGCACGAACCTGTATCGACGACCATGGCCAGTCGTGCTGAACACATCGCCCGGTGGTGCCACTGATCCAGGTTGCCGCGCGGACAACGAGACGGCTGTGGACGGCAAGGGGCGCTATCACTACGTCGTGGCGCGGGAGCGACAGCAGCGTTTGGTCGAACGGTGGCGGTCGGCGACCTTCGTCCCCAGTGCGAATCGGGAACGCCGTCTGCGGGAGTTGCTGATCCTGCGCAACATGCTGCCCGCCTCGGGCTTCACGCGATCGGCCGCGAGTGCCCCGCAGAACAGCAGCCCGACATCTGCGGCGAAGGCCATGCGCGCCTACTACCCACGGGCCGTGTCGTGTCCCGTCGACCTCTACCGGGCTGCTGGCCCGAATTCGTGCTTCCGCCGCTGAGTACGTCGGCCCGACTTCCGGCTTCAGTGTCGTGTCACAACACGTGGCCCACAACGTCACCCGTACCCGGCGGTTGAAGGGGCCGACGGCGCGGGATCCGATGCGATCGTCAACAGCGATCAGGGCGTCGGGCGATCCTCGCGCGGGGCGATCCCGAACGTCCGGTGGTACTCACGGCTGAACTGCGTACTGCTTTGGTAGCCCACCCCGAACGCAGCTTCGGTCACTGATCGACCGTCTTCCCTGATGCGCCTGCGTGCCTCGAGCAACCGCAGGCTCTTCTGGTACTGCAGCGGAGTCGTGGCGGTCACCTCCTTGAAGTGCTGGTGGAAGGTCGACGTACTCATTGCGGCGACCCGAGCCAGCTCGGGAACTGACAGGGGTTCGACGAGGTCGCCGCGTATCCTTGCGAGGGCCTTCGCGATGCGACTGGCGTGGCTGTCGCGGCGCAGCAGCCGACGAAGCATGGTGCTGTGATCTGCCTGCAGCAGCCGGTAGTGCAACTCTTTGAGAACGAGCGGGGCCAGAACATCCGAATCGGCTGGCGTATCGGCCAGCGCGACCAGACGTCGTACCGCGTCCACGATTTCGGGACCGGCGTTGCTCACCTCAAGTGCCACCCGGTCGGAGTTGGCTTGGCCGGCGTCCTCGATCCCGTCGGCGAGGCCCCGCAGTGTTCCGACGTCCAGCCGGATGACCGCGACCAGGTAAGGCCGTGCAACTGACGCCGCGACGATTCGCGAGCGGATAGGCAAGTCGTGACTGACGATGATGGACTGACCCTGACCTGCCCTAACACTTCGCGAGCCCAGTTCGATCTCCTTGCTTCCTTGCAGGATCAGGCATATGACCGGCTCGTAGCAGGTGGGATCGATCGGAGTCGGACGATCGACCCTCATCATCGTGAGGGCATCGATACACGTTGCTTGATTCCGCCGGAAACCTTTGTGGGGAGCGGTATGTAGTCGCACGCGGCTGGCCAGGTCTGTCAGCGCGGCGTCACGGTTGCTCACGATCGGAGCCTACGCGCAAGAAGATCGCCGGCAGGATTTTAGCTCCGGACTCCCGGAGAATCAGGCAGGTCTGCCGGAGCATCGCAGGGGCAGGGGTGCATCGGTAGCGACAGGATGGGACCTCCCGGCAAGTGAAGGATCAGCAGTGACCGAGAAACTCAGCCCACCCCCCTTCATCACGATCGCTGACGGCGTGCAACTGCCGACCGTCGGCTTCGGCACCTATCTCATCAGCGACGAGCAAGTAGTAGACGCCGTCACCGCGGCAATCGATGCGGGATACCGGCATGTGGACACCGCCGAGGTCTATCAGAACGAGGCGGGCGTCGGCCGAGCCGTGAACGCCGCCCTGAATGCGGGTTTCGGTCGCGATGACCTGTTCGTCACAACCAAGCTGTTCCCCGGTAACCCGGACTGGGGAGTTCCGGCGAAGACTTTCGAGACCACGGTCGCATCGCTCGAAGGCAGCCTCGAGCGTCTCGGGTTGGACCACGTCGACCTCTACCTCATCCACGCGCCACTCACGCCCGAAGAGCGTGTCGACCAGTGGCGAGCGCTCGTCGATCTCCGCGAGTCGGGCAAGACACGTGCCATTGGTGTGAGCAACTTCAGCCAGGACCACATCGAGGAACTTCTCGCAGCGGGTCTGCCCCGCCCCGACGCCAACCAGATCGAGTTGCACCCTTGGTCGCAGAAGCGGGAGCTCGTGGACTATCTACGGACCACGGAAGTCGCACCGATCGCCTATAGCAGCCTCGTGCCGCTGTCGACCTGGCGCGCCGGGGAAGGGCAGGACAGCGCCAAGACCGCTGACATGCAGGCAGCAAGTGAGGCTACTGACTCGCCGTTCGCAATGATGGCCGAGAAGTATGGCGTCAGCGAGGCCCAGGTGTTGCTGCGCTGGGGAG
>CAZCRC010000195.1:0-4568 GCA_964500995.1 uncultured Actinomycetes bacterium | reverse complement strand
TCGCGGTCCAGCCCGAACTGCGCGAGGCCGCTGACCGTGCGGCTGCCGCGGACAGTGGCGCGATCGGTCCGGTCGGCGACGCCGTGGCCACGGCTCAGGATCAGTTGGGTGATCTGCCCGCAGTGGCGGACGGCGCCGTTGCCGCGATGCAGTTGGCCCAGGTCCTGTTGGGTGGGGAGGGTCGGCAGCGCTGGGCCGTGCTGTTGCAGAACGGATCGGAAGCACGCGGTACCGGTGGTTTCCTGGGGGCCTACACCTTGCTGGACACCGATGAGGGCCGGATCGATGTCACCGTGGTCGACACGAACAACTCGTTGACGACTCCCATCCCCAATCGCGACATGCCCAAGGAGTTCCTGGAGTTGTGGACGCGGGAGTACACGTCGGAGTGGAACTCCTACAACCTCTCGAGGCACTTCCCCTACACCGGACAACTCACCTTCAACGGCATGCATGCGCGGGGAACGCCGATCGACAACGTTCTGGCGATGGATGCCCACGTCGTCGCCGCGCTGTTGGCGGGCACCGGGCCCATCACGGCTGCGGGGGAGACCATCGACGCCACGAATGCGGAGCGCTTCTTCAATGCTGACGTCTACGCCCGATACCCGGATGTGGCGCAGAAGGACGCGGTGGTCGTGGAGTTGATGACGGCTCTCATGGATCGGGTCACGTCGGGTTCCTTCGACCTGCCTGCGGCCCTGAGCGAGATCGTGCCAGCAGCCGGGCAGGGTCGGATGCTGGTCTGGAGTGCCGACGACGAGGTCCAGGCGCGCCTGGAACAGTACGACGTGGCGGGCGTGGTGCCTCGTGAGTCGGGGCCCTGGGTCGCCACGGCGCTGAACAACAGCGCCGCCAACAAGTTGGATGCCTTTGTGGCGAGCTCGGTCGACTACCAGGCGGCCACGTGCGGCACCGGGGTCTCCGCAGTGACGGTGACGCTGACGAACAACGCACCCGATCCCGCCACCAGCCCGGACTCCGAGGCCTACTCGAACTTCTACTACGAGGGTGGGGACCTCGGGAACACCCGGATGTGGACCGCCCTGTACGGGCCGGTCGGAGCCGAGTTCGTCAAGGCCACAATCAACGGCAAGCGACAGTACGTCAATGAGGGTCAGGAGCGCGGCCATCCGGTCTGGCGCTGGAACCTGGACATCCCACGTGGCGAGAGCGCGGAACTTGTTGTCACATTCAAAGAGTCACCATCCGATGATTCTGCGTTAGTATCACCGCAGGCGATGGCCGTTCCTCAAGTGGTTTCCACGGCCCAACCGCCCTGCAGTTGACGAATTGTCGCGACACGCAGTCGGATTCGGGGATTTCGGTTCGCATGCCTTGACGCCTTCGCTACTGTGACCGCATGACTCTCTCTGCGGCTTCCAAGACCTCTGCAGTCCTCGTGGCGGGGCTCGTCGCCACCGGAATGGTGGCTGCCCCTTCCGCGCAGGCGTACCCGCCGGGGAACAAGACCGAGGTCTTCGTGAAGAAGACCAGCATCAAGCCCGGCAAGCCCATCGCGGCGAAGGCTGTGAGCGTCAAGCCCGGATGTGTCGTCACCTTCACGGTGCGGGGCAATGGCGTCAAGAAGCGCTCCAGTGCCAAAGCGAACAAGAACGGCATCGCCAAGACCAACGTGGGCAAGGCCCCCAAGGTCAAGGGCAAGTACCAGTTGGTGGCCCGTGGCGGTGCCGGCGCGAACTGCCCCGCCTTCGTCACCAAGACCTCGTTCAAGGTGATCAAGAAGGCCAACGCGAACGGCTGATCGGCTGTTCCGACATCGTTGGACGGGCAGGTCCGAGCGGTTCCGCCGCTCCGACCTGCCCGTTCGCTTTGTGCGTGCCGTATTCCCGCGTGGTTTCGATAGCGTGGCGTAATGCTGGACATCACTTACCCGCCGATCATCATGAGCGGCTATGGGTTCTTCAAGCTGCTCAACCTGAAGTTCGATGTTGTGGGTGGGCAGAACCTACCCCCGACGGGCGGGGCGGTGCTGGCGTCCAACCACGTGTCCTACCTGGACTTCATCTTCTGTGGCTTCGCAGCTCGGCCGTCGCACCGGCTGGTCCGATTCATGGCCAAGAAGTCGACGTTCGACCACAAGGTGTCGGGGCCACTCATGAAGTCCATGCATCACATCCCGGTCGATCGATCCGCCGGTGCTCACGCGATGGACAGTGCTATCTCCGCGCTGCGGGAAGGTGAGGTGGTCGGGGTGTTCCCCGAGGCCACCATCAGCCAGTCATTCGAACTCAAGGACTTCAAGACAGGTGCGGTCCGGATGGCGGCCGAAGCGGGGGTTCCCGTAGTTCCCATGATCACCTTTGGCGGTCAGCGGCTGTGGACCAAGGGCCACAAGCGTGACATGGAGCGAGGCTCGTTGATCTCGCTGTCCGTGGGGGAGCCGTTGTCCTTCACGCCGGGCGATGATCCCGTGGCCGCTACCGCGCAACTCAAGGCCAGGATGCAGGAGCTGTACGACGACGTGCTGGCCCGGTACCCCGCCCCGGACCCGGGCACGTGGTGGTGGCCCGCCCGATTCGGTGGGGGAGCGCCCTCGCTGGCTGAGATGCAGGCGACCGAGGAGTCGGAACGGCGGGCGCGAGAAGGTGGCGCCTGACATGGCTGCCGACGTGCTCGATGCCGCCCGCCGGGCGCTTGGCGTGCCCGACGACCGAGCCGGTTTCGTCGTCCGATCACCGGGTCGAGTGAACCTGATCGGTGACCACATCGATTACAGCGGTGGATTGGTGCTGCCCATGGCCCTGGACCGTGGCACGACGGCCGCGGTGTTCCCCCGTGTCGATGACAAGTTGCGCGGATATTCGGCCAACTTCCCCAGTTCGGGCGTCGTCTCCGCGCGACTCGGGGCCACGGGCAGGGACTCATCCCACGGGTGGTTCAGCTATGCCCTCGCCGTTGTCGACACCGCCCTGGCTTCCGGCCATCGCCCCACCCACGGCTTCGACCTGTATCTCGACGGCAACATCCCCGAGGGTGGCGGACTGTCGAGTTCAGCCAGCGTCGAGGTGGCGGTCGCCGTGGCATTGGAGCATCAGTTCCGCTGGGGACTGGATCCGACCCAGTGGGCGGTCCTGTGTCAGCGGGCGGAGAACGAGTACATCGGAGTGGCGTCCGGGATCATGGATCAACTGGCGATCGCGCGTGGCCGCGACGGTATGGCTCTCTTGATGGACTGCTCGACACTGGATTGCTCGTTCGTCCCTGTGCCAGCCGATCAATGCGCGGTCCTGATCGCCAATACCCACCAGCCGCGACAGTTGGCATCGTCGGCCTACAACGAGCGTCGGGCGGCGGTCGACAAGGCCAAGAGCATCATCGACGCCTCGCAGGACCAGCCCCTGCCCGATCTGGTCTCAGCGACCACTGCGCAGTTGGACCGTGCCCAAGCGGCGTTGCGGGCGGCCGGGGTGTGGTCCGAGGCCCGCCACACGATCACCGAACAGGCGCGCGTCGTCCGAGCGGCCGAGGCGCTTGCGGCTGGCGACATGGCCACGATGGGACGACTCATGCGAGAGTCCCACAAGTCACTCCGGGACGACTTCCGGGTGACGGGGGATCATCTCGATGCTCTCGCCGAGGCGGCGTGGGCGACCCCCGGAGTGATCGGGGCCCGCATGACCGGCGCCGGCTTCGGCGGATGCACTGTCAATCTGGTGCGGCCCGGGATGGTTGATGAAGCGGCCACGCAGATCGCCACTCGTTACGAGGCCGCCACGGGGATCACGCCCGACGTGTTCGAGGTCCGCGCAAGTCGCGGCGCTCACGTCCTGCAGTGATCACTCGCCGAGCATCCCGCCCCAGGGATCCCAACCGACATCGGAGACGATGCGTGCTGCGGCCTTGGCGTTCCAACGGGGCCGCAACGCATCCTGGCCCGGGGTGCCACCGGCGAACTGAAGTGTGCCGCCATCGTTGAGCTGGAACAGGCCCCAGTCGTTCGTCCCATTCCGGTTCGTGTCGTTGACCACGTTGGGCAGCAGCCGACTCTCCCGCCACGAGATCCGCAACGCGCTGCGCCACGCTGCTCTGCCGAGTTCTTTGCGGAACGCCCGTCGGATGTGGAGGGCCGAGACGACCTGAACCGGCATCAGCGCCGACTGATCCATCATGTCGCCCAGAATGCGTTCCGTGTGCGTGGCCACTGCGGGGAGTTTTGCTTGCATCGTCGAGGGCAGTTGTTCCGGTACCGCGCGGGGGGGCATCGGGTACTGAAGCAGGGTGCGAGCGGTGGGTTGCGTGGGGGTGGCCGTGGCCGCCGGCGCGAGAGCACCCGCCGACAGCGCCACACACAGTGACGATGTCATAACGATGCGGATCGGTAGCGACACGCCGCTCAGTGTTGCGTGATTTGGGTCGCGTTGTCTGCGTAACATGAAAAATTGCTCCGGCGTCTCCGACGATGGGCAGGTCTGCGGTACCTGTCTCGTCCCCCGGG
This sequence comes from uncultured Actinomycetes bacterium, assembly GCA_964500995.1. Lineage (GTDB taxonomy): Bacteria > Actinomycetota > Actinomycetes > S36-B12 > CAIWTL01. The sequence continues at coordinate 109 of CAZCRC010000195.1, read as the reverse complement.
GCTCGGAACTTTACTCAGATGCGCGGGACGTGGCCAATTCGTCCGATTCGTGCCGCATGATCCGCGATTCGCCGCCGTGCTGACGGCCCACGGTGAGCAGCCGTTCGAC
>CAZCRC010000194.1:0-4588 GCA_964500995.1 uncultured Actinomycetes bacterium | reverse complement strand
TCACAGCAGCGATCGGGTCACGGCCTTCGAGTTCCGCGCGGGCGCGGGCCTGCAGCACACGCTTGAAGTCGATCGGCATCACCTTGCCGAACCGTTCCAGGGACACGTCGAGGTCGGCCAGGATCGCCTCGGCCACGGCCGACTCAGTCTCTTCGAAGTGGCGCCGGATCGTCGTGGCCAGGAACTCGCGGTCCTCGTCGTCGAGGGGTTCGAGCTTGACCATCTCCTGGTTGATCCGTAGCGGATCCGGATCCAGCAGGTACGCGATTCCCCCCGACATCCCAGCGGCGAAGTTGCGGCCGGTCTCACCCAGCACCACCACCCGGCCACCGGTCATGTACTCGCAGCCATGGTCGCCGATACCTTCGACGACCGCGGTCGCCCCGGAGTTGCGCACACAGAACCGCTCGCCCACCCGACCCCGCAGGTAGATCTCACCGCTCGTGGCGCCGTAGCCGATCACGTTGCCGGCGATGATGTGCTCCTCGGCCACGAAGGACGCCGCCCGATCGGGCCGGACCACGATGCGGCCGCCGGACAGGCCCTTGCCCACGTAGTCGTTCCCGTCGCCCTCCAGTCGCAGCGTGACACCCGCGGGTACAAATGCCCCGAACGACTGACCCGCGGATCCCAGCAGGGTGAGGTCGACGGTTCCGTCGGGTAGCCCGGCACCGCCGTGCGCACGGGTGATCTCGGCACCCAGCATGGTGCCCACGGTCCGGTTGACGTTGCGGATCCGGACCTGCGCCCGAACCGGGTCGCCGCGCTCGATGGCGTCGGCACAGATCGCGATCAACTCGTTGTCCAAGGCCTGCGCCAGGCCGTGGTCCTGTTCCACGACCTGGTGGCGCGGATGATTCACATCCGGGACGTGCAGGATCGGACTCAGGTCCAAGCCGTCGGTCTTCCAGTGCTCGACAGCTTTGCTCGTGTCGAGGAGTTCCGCGTGCCCGACGGCCTCTTCGATGCTGCGGAAACCCAGTTCGGCGAGGAGTTCACGGACCTGTTCAGCGATGAACAGGAAGAAGTTGACCACGTGGTCCGCCTGTCCGACGAAGCGCTCCCGCAGTACCGGGTTCTGGGTCGCGATACCCACGGGGCACGTGTCGAGGTGGCACACGCGCATCATGATGCAACCCATCACCACCAGCGGTGCCGACGAGAAGCCGAACTCCTCGGCCCCCAACAGCGCCGCGATCACGACATCGCGACCGGTCTTGAGCTGACCGTCGGTCTGCACTACCACCCGGTCGCGCAGGCCGTTGAGCATCAGCGTCTGCTGCGTCTCGGCCAGCCCCAGTTCCCAGGGCCCCCCGGCGTGCTTGAGCGAGGTGAGGGGCGAGGCTCCGGTGCCGCCGTCATGTCCGGAGATCAGGATGACGTCAGCGTGCGCCTTGCTCACCCCCGCCGCCACGGTTCCCACACCGACCTCGGACACGAGTTTCACGTGGATCCGAGCGCGGTTGTTGGCGTTCTTCAGGTCGTGGATCAGTTGCGCCAGATCCTCGATCGAGTAGATGTCATGGTGCGGCGGTGGCGAAATCAGGCCCACTCCGGGGGTGGAGTGCCGGGTCTTGGCCACCCACGGGTAGACCTTGTGACCGGGCAGCTGACCCCCCTCGCCGGGCTTGGCCCCTTGCGCCATCTTGATCTGGATGTCGTCGGCGTTGACCAGGTATTCGCTGGTCACTCCGAAGCGACCCGACGCGACCTGTTTGATCGCACTGCGTTTGGAGTCACCGTTGGCCATGGGGACGAACCGCTCGGGGTCCTCGCCACCCTCACCGGTGTTGGACTTGGCGCCCAAGCGGTTCATCGCGATCGCCAACGTCTCATGGGCCTCAGCAGAGATCGATCCGTAGGACATGGCACCGGTCGAGAACCGCTTCACGATCTCATTGGCCGGCTCCACCTCGGACAGCGGAACGGGCGGGCGCACTCCGTCGCGGAACTGGAACAGTCCGCGCAGAGTCATGAGTCGCTGCGCCTGGTCGTCGACCTTGTCGGTGTACTGGCGGAACACCTCGGCGCTCTTCTCGCGGGTGGAGTGCTGCAGCCGGAACACGGTCTCGGGGTCGAACAGGTGGGGCTCGCCCTCCCGGCGCCACTGGTATTCGCCGCCGACCGCGAGTCGCCGGTGCGCGGGTGAGATCCCACTGGGTGGGTACGCGACCCGGTGGCGCATCGCGACCTCTTCGGCCACGATGTCGAGCCCGATCCCACCCAACTTGGACGTCGTGCCGGTGAAGTACTGGTCGACCAACTCCGCGGACAAGCCGATCGCCTCGAAGATCTGGGCGCCGCAGTAGGACGACACGGTCGAGACACCCATCTTCGACATGACCTTGAGGACGCCCTTCCCCAACGCCTTGACCAGGTTGCGGACGGCTGCCTCGGGAGCGATGTCGCCGAGCACGCCCCGGCGGGCGAGCCCTTCCGCGGTCTCCATGGCCAGGTACGGGTTCACCGCGGCGGCGCCATAGCCGATGAGCAGCGCGACGTGATGCACCTCGCGGACATCGCCGGCCTCGACCACGATCCCGACCATCGTGCGGGTCTTCTCCCGCACCAGGTGATGGTGCACCGCCGACGTCAGCAGAAGCGACGGGATGGGAGCCAACTCCCCGGTGGAGTCGCGGTCGGACAAGATGATGAACCGCTTGCCCTGGCGGATCACCGCATCGACTTCACGGCAGATCTCGTCGATACGGCGACGCAGCGCCTCGCCACCGCCGCTGACGCGGTACAGCGCCGACAACCGTGCGGCGGCCAGGCCCGGCCGATCCCCATCAGCGTTGATGTTGCGGATCTTGGCCAGGTCGTCGTTCGTGATGACCGGGAACGGCAACCGTAACTGTCGGCAGTGACTCGGGTCTGCCTCGAGCACGTTGCCCTCGGGTCCGATCGTGGTGCCCAGCGAGGTCACGATCTCCTCGCGGATCGCGTCCAGGGGCGGGTTCGTCACCTGGGCGAACAACTGCGCAAAGTAGTCGAACAACAGGCGGGGGCGGTCACTGATCGCCGCGATCGGGGTGTCGGTGCCCATCGAACCGATGGGTTCCAGGCCGGCACGCGCCATCGGCGCCACCAGGATGCGGACCTCTTCCTCGGTGTAGCCGAAGGTCTGCTGCCGACGCAGGATCGACTCCCGGGTGTACACGACGTGTTCGCGATCGGGAAGGTCGTCGAGGTGGATGATGCCGTTTCGCAGCCACTCGTCGTAGGGGAACTCAGCGGCGAGTTCCGACTTGATCTCGTCGTCTTCGCGGATGCGACCGGCAGCAGTGTCCACCAGGAACATGCGGCCCGGCTGCAGCCGGCCCTTACGCACGACCTTCGCGGGATCGATGTCCAGCACGCCCGCTTCGGACGCCAGTACGACCAGCCCGTCGTCAGTGACCCAGAAGCGACCCGGACGCAGGCCATTGCGGTCCAGCACAGCACCGATCACGGTTCCGTCGGTGAAGGAGACGTTGGCCGGTCCATCCCACGGTTCCATGAAGGTCGCGTGGAACTCGTAGAAGGCCCGGCGGGCCGGATCCATGTCCGCGTGGTTCTCCCACGCCTCCGGGATCATCATCAGGACGGCGTGCGGCAGGGAACGACCGCCGAGATGCAGCAGCTCGAGAACCTCGTCGAACGAGGCGGAGTCACTGGCACCGGGGGTGCAGACCGGGAACAGCCGGGTCAGGTCACCGGGGATCAGATCGCTGGTGAGCATCGCCTCGCGGGCCCGCATCCAGTTGCGGTTGCCCATGACCGTGTTGATCTCACCGTTGTGTGCGATCAGTCGGTAGGGATGCGCCAGCGGCCAGGAGGGGAACGTGTTCGTTGAGAACCGGGAGTGCACCAGCCCGATGGCCGACGAGTACCGCTCGTCGCGCAGGTCCGGGTAGAACCGACCCAGTTGTTCGGTGGTGAGCATGCCCTTGTACGCGATCGTGCGCGCCGACAGCGACGGGAAGTACACATCGGACTCCCGCTCAGCCCGTTTGCGCACGCAGAACGCGAGCCGCTCCAGATCCATGCCGGAGGTTCCGTTTCCGGCAAGGAACAGTTGCTGGAACTGCGGCATCACACTGCGGGCGGTGGCTCCGACGGGACTGGGGTCCACCGGCAGGTCGCGCCAACCGAGGACAGTCAGACCCTCATCCGCTGCGATCTCCTCGATGCGATGGATCGTCTCGGCCGCCAGTTGCGGATCCTGCGGCAGGAAGGCGGTACCGGCTGCGTACTCCCCCACGGCCGGGAGGTCGAAGTCGGTCACGGCACGGAAGAACTCGTCGGGGATCTGAGTCAGGATTCCCGCCCCATCGCCCGAGTCCGGTTCCGAGCCCGACGCACCCCGATGCTCCAGATTCTCCAGCGCCGTCAGCGCCTGGGACACGATCTCGTGGCTCGGAACCCCGGTGAGTGTGGCGACGAAGGCGACGCCACAGGCATCGCGTTCGTAGCGGGGGTCGTAGAGACCCTGCGCAGGGGGGTAAGCGGCGTGGACCATGAGGAACTCCGTCGTGACGATGGCGTGCAGGACCGGATCGCGCGAGCGACCCGGAGGCACGCGGGACGACGTTGGCCCGCGGCTAAC
>CAZCRC010000193.1:0-4614 GCA_964500995.1 uncultured Actinomycetes bacterium | reverse complement strand
GGCACCGACCGGGCTCACCGCCGAGCAGGCCGGGGTGATGGCGACCAGACCGGCGACCACACCTGATGCCGCGCCCAGGCTCGTGGCATGACCGTCACGGAACCGCTCCACCAGCAACCAGCCGATGGCAGCCGCGCAGGTCGCGGCAAACGTGTTCAGGAACACGACCGCCGCCGTGTTGCCGGCCGACAGCGCGGAGCCCGCGTTGAAGCCGAACCAGCCGAACCACAGCAGGCCCGCACCGATCATGACCAGGGTCAGGTTGTGCGGCTTCATCGGAGTCTTCGGCCAGCCCAGGCGCCGTCCCAGGACGATGGCCAGAGCCAGACCGGCAGCACCGGCATTGATATGAACCGCGGTACCACCGGCGAAGTCGATGGCCGGCGTTCCGTTCAGCGGGCCGAGGCCCTCGAAGATCCAACCGCCCGCGCTCCACACCCAGTGAGCCACCGGGAAGTAGACGACGGTCGCCCAGATCGCTGCGAACACCAGCCAGACGCCGTACTTGGCGCGATCCGCGATCGCACCGGCGATCAGGCCGACCGTGATGCAGGCGAACATCGCCTGGAAGGCGACGAATGCCATGGCCGGGTAGGTGGCCTCGGGGTCCTCGGTCATCAGACCTTCCAGACCCAGGTACTCGGTGGGGCTACCCCACAGGCCGTTGCCGCCATCCGTTCCGAATGTCAGCGAGTAGCCGAAGACGATCCAGATGACACCGACGACGGCGAGGGCCCCCATCACCATCATCATCATGTTGAGTGTGCTCTTGGACCGGGTCATGCCACCGTAGAACAGGGCGAGGCCCGGAATCATGAGCAGGACCAGCGCCGCGCTGGTGAGGATCCAGGCGGTATCGCCTGAGTTCAACGCCGATTCGGGCATCGTGTGCTCCCTTCCTTCCCCTCCAGGGACGTTCCCCAGGGATAGCCGCAGCGTCGCCCGGTCGTGTTTCGTCGCAGTGCGCCCGATCGTTTCCGATGGGTGACGGTTGTGGGTGGTTCGTTACAAGTGTGTTTCGCACCCGGACGCGAACGCCCAACCCGCACTTGCATCGGCCAGCACAATGAGGCCATGACGTGGTGGCAGCAGACGACGATCTACCAGGTGTATCCCCGCTCTTTCGCTGATTCCGACGGCGATGGGATCGGTGATCTGCGCGGAGTCATCGACCACCTCGATCACATCGCCGAGCTCGGTATCGAGACCTTGTGGGTCTCGCCGTTCTTCACCAGCCCGCAGGAGGACTTCGGGTACGACATCACGGACTACACCGATGTCGCCCCCGAGTACGGCACCGTCGCCACCGCGGTCGAACTGATCGATGCCGCCCACGAGCGTGGGCTGAAGGTCATGTTCGACATGGTGATGAACCACACGTCCGACCAACACCCGTGGTTCCTGCGTTCCAAGGGGTCACGGACCAATCCCAAATCCGACTGGTACATCTGGGCCGACGGCCGCGGTCGGGATGGGCGCAAACCGCCCAACAACTGGAAGTCCGCCATGGAGATCAACTCCGCGTGGCAGTGGTCTCCCGAGCGCGGCCAGTTCTACATGGCGACGTTCCTGCCGTTCCAACCCGACCTGAACTACCGCAATCCCGAGGTCAAGCAGGCGATGTTCGATTCGGTCCGGTTCTGGCTCGACCGCGGCGTTGACGGGTTCCGGCTCGACATCTTCGGTCAGATCATGAAGGACGCGGACCTGCGCGACAACCCGTTCGCTCCCCACATGGCCACGGGATTCCCGCGGGGTTGGCGCCGGGAGTTCACCGAGAACACCGCCGACAACATCACGCTTGCGCAGGAACTGCACGCGGTCTGCGCCGAATACGGTGACCGGGTCCTGCTCGGCGAGGTGTTCGGCCCTCCCGAGGTCCTGCGCGAGTATCACGCGGACGGCGAGGGACTGGATCTGGTGTTCCTGTTCGACTTCCTGCTGTACGAGTACGACGCACAGTGGTTCGTGGACACGATCGCCCGGTTCGAGGAGTCGTTCCCGGCCCCCATGCAGCCCACGTACGTCCTGGAGAACCACGATCGCTCACGCACGATCGACCGGGTGGGTGGGGACCCCGCCAAGGCGGCCGTGCTTGCGATGATCCTGCTGACGGTTCGCGGTGTCCCCACGATCTACATGGGCCAAGAGATCGGCATGGCGAACACGTACCTCCCGTTGGACCGGGCCCTAGATCCCATCGCCTCCCGGTTCTTCCGCTGGATCCCCGAGATCGCCAACCGGCGGTTGGCCGAGCGGCTCAATCGCGACGAGGTCCGCACCCCCATGCAGTGGGACGGCTCCCGGCACGCCGGTTTCTGTCCCGACGACGTCCGCCCCTGGCTGCCCGTCAACCCCAATCACGAGACCGTCAATGTGGCCGCCGAGGCCGACCGACCCGACTCCCTGCTGACGTTGTACCGGGACCTGCTGCATCTGCGGCGAGAGTCACCCGCACTGCATCGCGGCACCCTGGACCTCATCGGCGACCTGCCCCCCGGAGTCCTCGGGTACCGCCGCACCGACCGGGAATCCGGCCAGCAGATCGCGGTATTCGCGAACTTGGGACGGACCGACGCCAGCGTGCGTGCCGTAGGGGCGCAGCAATTGGCCAGTTGCGGCGCAGCTGTCGTGACCGACGGAACCGTGTCACTGCCACCCGACTCCGCGATCGTCGTGGTCCGAGATCCGATCCCCGAGACCGCAGCCGCTGTCTGAAGCGAGCAGAGTCGGACGCCGCACGAGCCGTCACCGCCCACGCCGGTGCGGCAGGATGGCTCCGTGACCAACTCGCGCGACCTGTCCCTGAGTGAACAGATCAAGTTGTTGTCCGGCAGCGATTTCTGGCACACCCAACCCCTGCCTGAGCACGGAGTGCCAGCGGTACTGCTCAGCGACGGGCCCCACGGCCTGCGCGCCCAGGAGGACGGCGGTGACCATCTCGGTCTCGGTGGCAGCAGACCGGCGACGTGCTTTCCGACAGCCGTCACCATCGCGAGTTCCTGGGACGAAGGGTTGATCACCGAGATCGGCCGCGCCGTGGGACGCGAGGCACTCGCCCAGGGCGTCGCGGTGGTGCTGGGCCCGGGCCTGAACATCAAGCGGCACCCCCTGTGCGGTCGCAACTTCGAGTACTTGTCCGAGGACCCCCTGGTCAGCGGGCGCCTCGCCGCTGCCATGGTGCACGGGATCCAGGGCACCGGTGTCGGAGCTTGTGTGAAGCACTTCGCCGTGAACAACCAGGAGAGCCATCGGTTCGTCGTCGACGCCGTGGTTGACGAGCGGACGCTGCGGGAGTTGTACCTGGCGGGGTTCGAACATGTGATCACCGCTGCGGAGCCGTTGACCGTCATGGCTGCCTACAACATGGTCAACGGCACCTACTGCACCGACCACCACGAACTCCTGACGCGGATCCTGCGGGACGAGTGGGGGTTCAGTGGCTTGGTCATGAGTGACTGGGGGGCCACGAACGACCGAGTGGCGGGAATCCGGGCGGGCATGGATCTGGAGATGCCCGGCAGCCACGGCATTTCCGACCACGACGTCGCTGCGGCCGTCACGGAGGCGCGCCTGACCGTGGCCGAAGTGGCGACCTGCGCTGATCGGGTGCTGGCCCTGGTGGAGCGTGCCAGCGACCAGCGCCCCACGCAGGTTTCCTTCGAGGATCACGATGCACTGGCACGACGAGCTGCCGCCGAGAGCACCGTTCTGCTGGTCAACGACGGCCTGCTTCCCCTACGCCCGGAGACGTCCGTAGCGGTCATCGGCGCCTTCGCGCGCCACCCCCGATTCCAGGGGTCAGGCAGTTCGCTGGTCAATCCGATCCGGGTCACGACTGCGTGGGATGCGTTCACCGAACGCGGCCTCCCGGTGACCTACTCCCCCGGGTACGACCCGGTCCTGTCCGCGGTGGACCAGGGCCAGATCGACGAGGCCGTGGCAGCGGCAACCCAAGCAGACGTCGTGGTGATCCTGGCCGGGCTTCCGGGGATCTACGAGAGCGAGGGATTCGATCGACCCGACCTGCACCTGCCCGCCCAGCAGGAACGTCTGATCGACGCGGTGACAAAGGCCAACCCACACACTGTGGTGGCGCTGTCCAACGGTGGCCCCATCGTGATGCCCTGGCTGTCGGGTGCGGCCGCCGTGCTGGAGTGTTACCTCGGCGGCCAGGCGTCGGGAGCGGCTCTGGTCGACGTGCTGTACGGCGACGTCGACCCGGGTGGCCGACTGGCCGAGACGTTCCCGGCCACACAGGCCGATGTGTCCTCGGACCCGTGGTTCCCCGGGCAGCCACATCAGGTCGAATATCGCGAAGGTCTGTTCGTGGGGTACCGGCACACGTCGGACGTTGCACCGTTGTTCCCGTTCGGTCATGGCCTCAGCTACACGACGTTCGAGTACGGCCCAGCGACCCTGGACCACGCCGAGATCACCGCGGGGGCAACGGTTACGGTGACCGTCCCGGTGACGAACGCCGGGGACAGGAGCGGCAGCGACGTGATCCAGGTGTACGTCCGCGATCGCAGTGGTGTCGTGCCGCGGCCGGTGCGTGAATTGCGGGGATTCGCCAAGGTGCACCTGGCGGCGGGTGAGTCCGCGACAGCCACG
>CAZCRC010000192.1:0-4640 GCA_964500995.1 uncultured Actinomycetes bacterium | reverse complement strand
CCGGCGGCACGGTGGTCGAGCCCACGTCGGGAAACACCGGGATCGCGTTGGCGATGGTGTGTGCGGCGCGGGGTTACAAGCTCGTCATCACGATGCCCGAGACCATGAGCAAGGAGCGTCGGGCGATCCTGCGGGCGTACGGCGCGGAGTTGATCCTGACCCCCGGCCCCGACGGCATGGGCGGCGCGATCGCCAAGGCGGAGCAGTTGCTCGCCGAGAACCCGGACTGGGTCATGCCACAGCAGTTCGCGAACCCCGCGAATCCGGCGATCCACCGGGCGACCACGGCCGAGGAGATCTGGGCCGACACTGACGGCAGCATCGACATCCTCATCTCCGGCGTCGGAACCGGGGGCACCATCACCGGCGTCGGACAGGTGCTCAAGGAGCGCAAGCCCGACGTTCAGATCGTGGCCGTGGAGCCCGAGGCGTCACCGGTCCTGTCGGGTGGGTCCAAGGGCCCGCACCCACTTCAGGGCATCGGTGCCGGGTTCGTCCCCGACATCCTGGACACCGACGTGTACGACGAAGTCATCGGAGTGGCTGCTGAGGACGCCATGACCACGGCCCGCGCCATCGCCCGCGACGAGGGACTGTTGGTCGGCATCTCGTCGGGTGCCGCGATCTGGGCCGCAGCGAAGGTGGCCGCACGGACGGAGAACGCGGGAAAGACCATCGTGGTCGTCATCCCGTCGTTCGGTGAGCGTTACCTGAGCACGGCGCTGTTCGCCGATCTCATGGACTGATGACCCACATCGGCGAGGACATCCGCACCGTCCTGGAGCGTGACCCGGCCTCGCGCACCAAGGTCGAGGTGTTCCTGTCCTACCCGGGACTGCACGCCATCTGGAGCCATCGGATCACCCACTGGCTGTGGGGTCATCGGATGCGGACCTTCGCCCGCTGGTGGTCGCAGATCACCCGATGGCTCACTGGCATCGAGATCCATCCGGGCGCGCAGATCGGCCGGCGGGTCTTCATCGATCACGGGATGGGTGTGGTCATCGGCGAGACCGCGATCGTGGGCGATTGCTGCACGATCTATCAGGGCGTCACGCTGGGCGGGACTGCCCTGAAGAAGGAGAAGCGGCATCCCACGCTCGAGGACAACGTCGTGGTCGGGGCGGGGGCCAAAGTGCTCGGCAACATCACGATCGGATCGAACGCCCGCATCGGCGCCAACTCGGTCGTCCTGCATGACGTTCCCGCGGGCACTGTGGTCGTGGGAGTGCCGGGTCAGATCGTGACCCGGCGGGATCCCCTCGAACCCGCGGTCTCGGAGCGGGAGAACGACGCGCCCGATGCCCTCGGTGCCGCTGTGGTGTCGCTGCTGACCCGGGTGGAACACCTGGAACGGGCGTCCGGTCAGGTCGGACAGGGTCCCCATGTGCCCGAACGAGGCGTGTGGCGGGGCGAGGACTTCACCGTCGAGGACTTCAGCATCTGACGGGTGCAGATCAACCGTTGCCGGGAGCCGACTTGCGCGGCAGGCGCTTGGCGATCAGGTCGGCGATGACGCCGTAGCCCTTGGTTCGTGCGTGGATGTCCCCCTTCTGGCAGAACCACGTCAGGCGGCACACCTCTGCTACCGGAGCCGGGATCTGGCCGTAGGGCGGCAGGGTCACGAGATCGTCCAGCGGGCCGTAGGCGCCCGTGGCTCGGGTCACGTCGACGAACTCCCCGTCGGCTCCGGAGTAGGCGCTCTTCAGCGCCGGATTGATGAACTGACGGAATGCCACGACGGACAGCTGGGCGATTGTCTGGTCCACCGGCTCGCGCACCCACTGCCCCAGCAGCACGTCCGGGTACGTCGTGCCCACGATGCGCACCCGCTTGCCCGCTGCCTTGCGCAGATCGCGGGCAAGGGCCGTCACGTTCTCGTTGATCCCGACAACGGTGTCGGTCACACACTGGATCGGGTCCGGAACGCCGCGGCCGCACGCGGTGATGTCGTTGCCGCCGATCGAGATCGTCACCAGGGCGACCTCACCGCGATGGCGGCGCAGGAACTGGGCCGCCGCTTGCGCTTGGGTCAGGGGGTAATAGGACTTCGCCCCGACCGCCCGGCGGTCCTTGCTGCAGCCCTTCCGATTCAGGATCGACTCTGTGGTGGCGCCCCCACACGCCATGTTGACCAGCGTCAGGTCATAGCCGCGCTTCTTGGCCTTCGGCAGCAGTTGCTGGGCGAAACCGTGGGTCAGGTCGCCGTTGGGCTGGTAACCGACGGCGTAGGAGTCTCCGACGGACAGGTAGTACTGCTCGCGTTCCTGTGCCTGGGCGGTGGTGGTGCCGACGCCGCCGACGGTGCCAACGGCAAGGACGCTGGACAGTGCGGCAACCAGTAGGCGGTGCAGTTTCATGGGTCCTCCCAGACGACCCCTGATTCAAGCAACCCCCCGGGCCGGCGGCAACCGGTACGACTGGTCACACCGACGGACCGCTGACATAAGGTCAGGGGGTGTCGTTGTTCATCGCGTTCGAAGGTGGCGAGGGGGGCGGCAAGTCCACGCAGGTGAGGGCATTGGCCGACCACCTGCGTTCACTCGGCTACGAGGTGATCACCACCCGGGAGCCGGGCGGCTCCCCCCGGGCAGAGGCGATCCGGGACCTGCTGCTCGCCGATGGCCCCATGACTGCCGCGACGGAGGCACTGCTCTTCGCCGCCGCCCGCGCAGACCATGTCGCCCACACCGTGCGACCCGCCCTGAAGCGCGGCGCGATCGTGCTGACCGATCGGTACCTCGACTCGTCCGTGGCGTACCAGGGGGGCGCCCGGGGCCTCGGTGAGGACACCATCCGGGACCTCAGCCTGTGGGCCACCGACGGGCTCCTTCCTGACCTGACGATCGTGTTGGACCTCGATCCCCGCATCGGTCTGGCCCGGGCGCTGGATCCCAACCGGTTGGAGTCCGAGCCGGTGACGTTCCATGACGACGTCCGAGCCGCATTCCTGCGGCTGGCCGCTGCAGCTCCCACCCGGTACACGGTGGTCGATGCCGAGCAGGCGCCCGAGGCGGTCACCGCCTCAGTCATCGCAGCTGTCGATCCGCTCCTCATGTCGGCCGCAGCCAGGGAGACGCCATGAGTGTGTGGGATGACGTCGTCGGACAGCCGGCGGCGGTCGAGCAGTTCCAGGGAGCGGCGGCGTCGGCGCACGGGCGTGGGTCGGCCTTCGGCATGACTCATGCGTGGCTCATCACCGGCCCCCCGGGGTCAGGGCGCTCCGTGGCCGCCATCGCCCTGGCCGCGGCGTTGGTGTGTCCCACGGAGGGCTGCAGCAGTTGTACCGCCTGCCGTTCCGTTCTGTCGCAGGGGCACCCGGACGTGACCGTGATTCGGTCCACCACGCTGTCACATGGCAAGGAGCAGACCAAGGCGCTCGTGGTCGAAGCCGCGGGCTCTCCCGTCACCGCGCCGTGGCGCATCATGATCATCGAGGATGCCGACCGGATGACCGAGGCGGCGGCGAACACGCTGCTCAAGGCTATCGAGGAGCCGGCGGCCACGACGGTATGGATCCTGTGCGCCCCCAGCGCCGAGGACCTTCTTGCCACCATCCGTTCGCGCACCCGGCACGTGTCCCTACGGGTGCCGCCGCCGCACGCCGTCGCTGGGCTGTTGGAGCGTGAGGGCGTCGATGCCGCCATGGCCTCGTTCGCCGCCCACGCCTCGCAGGGGCACATCGGTCGAGCGCGGGCGTTGGCGACTGACGAGGACACCCGCGCCCGGCGCGCGATGGTGCTCAAGGTGCCGCGTCTGATGAGTGGGATCAGCGACGCGTACGGCATGGCTCACGACCTTCGAAAGGTCGCCGAGTCCGACGCGAAGGAACGCACCAAGGAACGCGATGACGAAGAGAGCGCCGAACTGTTGGCCGCGTACGGCCAGGGCGCGGAGGGCATCTCGGCAGGCAAGGTCAAAGCACTGGCGGGTCGGGCTATGTCCGACCTGACGAAGACCCAGACCCAGCGGGCATCACGATCGGTGCGCGACGAACTCGACCGCTACTTCGTGGACTTCCTCGGGTTCTACCGGGATGTGCTCACCGTCCAACTCGGCACCGGGGCGGAACTGATCAACGTGGATCTGCGACCCGCGATCGAGCAGTCCGCCCAGCGTGACGACAGCATCCTGACCATGAAACGCATTGACGCGATCACGGCTGCCCGCGCCCAACTGGCGGGCAATGTCCCACCAGCCCTGGTCTGCGAGTCGCTGATGGTCCAGCTCCTGCATCCGGTCTGAGCGGCCTGGTGATCGGAGCGGCTCACACGGCCACCGCGTCGGCCAGAGCGGTGGCCGAAACCTCGTCACGCAGCAGTGCCGGGGCGACGACGTCAACTCGCACGCCCAGCAACTCGCTGAGTTCCTCCGCGAGCCCGGCGGCCCGAAGCAGGAGGGTCCCACCGTCGGGGGTTAGATCGACGAGAAGGTCCAAGTCGCTGCTCTCGGCCGCCTCACCGCGGGCAACGGACCCGGGCTCGGTGAAGGGTAAGGGTGGCGCGAAGGTCGACTCCTTCACGGTGTCAGGGTACCCAGACATTCCCAACAAGCCCATGGCGTTCCCCGGAGATTCGAGGTCCCTTTGCGACTCGGCTCCGGGTGACTCGAGGCGTCGGTTCCGGGCCGCAATCACGGCG
>CAZCRC010000191.1:0-4677 GCA_964500995.1 uncultured Actinomycetes bacterium | reverse complement strand
GCTGGCCGATCTCCTGATAGACGACCCAGTTGCCCGCCGTCAGTTCCACCTGCTGGGACCTCGGCGTCTGCCACTGCGCGACCGGGGTCAGAGCTGCCATGAACTGCTGGACACCGTTGGTGCCCGCCGTCACGATCAGAGCCGCCCCGCCCACGACAAGCAGCCACGGGATGATCCGGTTCGCCCATTTCCCCATGCCCTCATCATGACCCCCGGCCCCGGGACTTTTGTCCTGAATTTCGTGGGATTCCCGCGTGGGGCTGCAGTTATGGGCAGCCGAGGGGCCGCGAGAGGGACAGAATCAGTCGAAGTAACCACGCCTTTCAAGGAGTTCTCGTGGATCCGCTCGACATTGCCCGGTGGCAGTTCGGAATCACCACCGTCTACCACTTCCTCTTCGTCCCGATCACGATCGGGCTGTCCTTCCTGGTCGCCGGGATGCAGACCGCCTGGGTTCGGACGAACAACGAGAAGTGGCTCAAGGCCACCAAGTTCTTCGGCAAGTTGTTCTTGATCAACTTCGCGATGGGCGTGGTCACCGGAATCGTCCAGGAGTTCCAGTTCGGCATGAACTGGTCGGACTACTCCCGGTTCGTGGGCGACATCTTCGGGGCGCCGCTTGCGGTCGAGGCGCTGCTGACGTTCTTCCTGGAGTCCACGTTCCTGGGCCTGTGGATCTTCGGCTGGGACCGGCTGCCGAAGAAGGTCCACCTGGCCACGATCTGGCTGGCCGCCGTCGGCACGGCAATGAGCGCCTACATGATCCTGGCGGCGAACTCCTTCATGCAGCATCCGGTCGGATACGTGTACGACGCGGAGAAGAACCGCGCCCAGATGACATCGTTCGGCGAGGTCCTGTTCCAGAACACGGCAGTCATCGCCTGGGTCCACACGATCTCGGCCGCCTTCCTGACCGCCGGTGCCTTCGTCGCGGGCATTTCGTTGTGGCTGCTCATGCGCGGCAAGGCCGCGGACATGGCGCGCAGCACCCTGAAGCTGGGCGCCATCGTCTCTGTGGTCGCCGCGATCGCCCTGTCCCTCTCGGGTGACCAGGACGCCAAGATCATGGTCCAGCAGCAGCCGATGAAGATGGCGGCGGCGGAGGCCCTGTACGAGACCGCCACCCCGGCGCCGTTCAGCGTCTTCACGATCGGCACCCTGGACGGCTCGGAACCGATCTTCAGTCTGGACATCCCCAACGCGCTGTCGTTCCTGGCCACCGGCACGTTCGACGGCACGGTGCAGGGGATCAACAACCTCGAGGCGCAGTATCAAGAGGAGTTCGGCCCGCAGTTCGGGCTGGACTCCTACACCCCCTACATCCCGGTGACCTACTGGGGATTCCGGTTGATGATCGGGTTCGGCATGCTCGGGGCGCTGTTCGCGGTGCTCGGCTGGTGGGCCTCGCGCAAGGGTCGTGTCCCCACGAGCAAATGGCTGCTCCGCATGGCCATCATCGCGCCGTTCATGCCGCTGCTGGGCAACAGCGCCGGGTGGATCTTCACCGAGATGGGGCGTCAGCCGTGGATCGTCTTCGGGCTCATGCCCACAGCTGCTGGCGTATCGCCCGGTGTTTCGGCGGGGATGGTGCTCACCAGCCTGATCACGTTCACCCTGATCTACGGCATCCTGGCCGTTGTCGAGGTGGGGCTCATGCTGCGGGCGATCAAGCAGGGACCACCCGAGAACGTGGTGGACCCCTTCGCCGATCGCGACAATCCCGACCGCGAACTCACCGTGACGTACTGAGGAGTCTGAGATGTCACTGGAAACCCTTCAGACCTTCTGGTTCGGCCTCATCGCGGTCCTGTGGATCGGGTACTTCGTGCTTGAGGGATTCGACTACGGCGTCGGCATGCTGCTGCCGGTCCTGGGCAAGAACGAGCGCGAGAAGCGGGCCCTGCTGACCACCCTCGGCCCGGTCTGGGATGGCAACGAGGTGTGGCTGCTGACAGCAGGCGGCGCCACGTTCGCCGCATTCCCCGAGTGGTACGCGACCCTGTTCAGTGGGTTCTACCTGCCCCTGCTGCTGATCCTGGTCGCGCTCATCATGCGCGGCGTCTCGTTCGAGTACCGCAGCAAGCGCAGCGACCCGGCGTGGCGCAAGCGGTTCGACATCATGATCGTTGTCGGGTCGTTCCTGCCCGCACTGTTGTGGGGGGTCGCGTTCGGCAACCTGGTCCGCGGCGTGGCGGTGGAACAGGACGGCGAAGGCGGCTGGCTCTACACCGGCGGATTCTTCGACCTGCTCAACCCGTACTCGCTGATCGGCGGTCTCACGACGCTCACGTTGTTCCTGACTCACGGCGCGGTGTTCGTGGCCCTCAAGACCGGCAGTCCGCTGCGGGAACGTGCGCAGGCGCTCGCAGTCAAGCTCGGCGTCGTGGCTGCTGTCCTGGCCGTCGTGTTCCTGCTGTGGTCGCAGTTGGCCTTCAGTGACAAGGCGTGGACCTGGGTTCCGGTGCTGCTGGCCGCGGTGTGCTGGCTGGCGGGCGTGGCATTCAACGCCAAAGGACGCGAGGGGTGGTCCTTCCTGTTCAACTCGATCACGTTGGGTGCCGCGGTCGCGGCACTGTTCGGGATGCTCTACCCGTACGTCATGCCCAACATCGACCGGGCGCTGCCCGGCATGACCATCGCCGACGCGTCATCGTCGGAGTACACGTTGACGATCATGACGTGGGTCGCACTGATCCTGACCCCGGTGGTCCTGGCCTACCAGGCATGGTCGTACTGGGTGTTCCGCAAGCGGGTCAGCCCGTCCGAGATCATCGACCCCTACGCGGGATCGCTGGACACACCCGAAGAGGCCGCGGCGGCAAAGGCCCGCGCGCAGGGCGAGGTCACTGGCTCGACAACAAGTTGAGCACCACATCGTTGGCGTCCGGTTCACCCACAGTGACCCGGACGCCTTCGTTGTGGAACGCCCGCACAGTCACGCCGCGTTCCCGGCAGCGGTGTGCGAAGTCCTCCGCCCCATGCCCCAGCGGCAGCCAGTAGAAGTTGGCGCGGGACTCGGGGACGTCGAAGCCCAGTTCTCGTGCGCGGGTGACGACTCGTTCCCGCTCCTGGCGGACCCACGCCACTCGACGCAGCAACTCGCCGTCCTGATCCAGCGAGGCCAGCGCGGCTGCCTGCGACAGCAGCGAGACCCCGAACGGAAGGGCGCACTTGCGTAGGGCGGCCGCGACCACGGGAGACGCGACGCCGTAACCCACCCGCATCCCCGCAAGGCCGTATGCCTTGGAGAAGGTCCGCACCACCAGGACGTTGGACCGTCCCCGCGACAGCGTCACGGCATCCAGCACCGGCCCATCGGGATCGGCCAGGCCGAACTCGAAGTACGCCTCGTCGACCACCACCAACACATCCTCGGGAACCCGACCCAGGAACTCGGTCAACTCAGCCTCGGTCACCGCCGGTCCGGTGGGGTTGTTGGGGGTACACACGAAGATCACCCTGGTGCGGTCGGTCACGGCGTCCGCCATGGCCATCAGGTCGTGGCGGCTGTCGGGGAGCAGGGGCACCGGCACGGATCGCGCACCGGCCAACGTGGTCAGGATCGGATACGCCTCGAACGACCGCCAGGCGTAGAGCACCTCGTCGCCGGGGGAGCACGCCGCCATCACTGCCTGCTGGCACACCGCCACGGAACCGGTGCCCAACGTCAGTTCCTCGGCGTTGATCCCCAACCGCTGCGACAGCGCGACAGTCAGCTCCGTCGCGGCGGGATCCGGGTACCGGTTGAGTTCCGGCAGCCGAGCAGCGACGGCGTCGGCGACTCCGGGCAGGGGCCCGAAGGGAACCTCGTTGGACGCCAACGAGTAGGTGGGCAGGGACGAGTGCGTGATGCGGGCGCCCGCCTTGTAGGCCGGGATGCCGTGCAGGTCGGGCCGAAGTCGGGGAACGGAACTCACCAGCCAAGAGTACGGACCGGCCACAGTCCCCCGAATTCGACTCGGGGACGCACTACCGTTCGGTTGTGGCAGGACTGAAGGACCGGTTCTCGCTGCGCGGGTTGTTGTTCCTGCTGGCAGCGCTGGGGCTGGCGTGCGTCCTGGCGGCGGCTGTCGGCGTCGGGTTCCGCACCGCCCAGGTGTCCCGCGAGACCGACCGCGTCGTCCTCGTCTACGACCCCGCCGCCGACGACGTCGCCACCTTGAGTCTGGCCGCCTCGGACATGGAGCGGGGCCTCACGCTGTTCGTGCTCAGCGGCACCGAAGCCGACCTGCGCCCCTACGTCGACGGGGAACGGCGGTCCGCGTTGGCGCTGAGTTCGCTGGACCGCCTGGTGGGAGCCGACCCCGAGATCGCCCCCCTGCTGGACTCCGTCGAGCGCACCCGGGAGCGCTGGATCGAAGTCATCGCTAGGCCATCGATCCAAGAGGTCCGCGCTGACGAACAGGCCGCCGCCGAGGCGCGCGTCGTCAGCCGCCGGGCGACGACCCTGTATGAACGACTCGTCCTGACCACCGACCGACTCGGCAACACGATCAACGCCAACCGCAGTGCCGGGTTCGCGCAACTCGCCGATCTGTCCCAACGCCTCAGCAACGTCGTCGTCGCCGCGATGGTCGCTCTACTGGTCGCCGTGATCCTGGCGGGGGTCCTGCTGTTCCGCTGGGTCCTGCGCCCGTTGAACGACCTGCGGCGCCAGATCCGGACGGTCGCCCAGCG
>CAZCRC010000190.1:0-4680 GCA_964500995.1 uncultured Actinomycetes bacterium | reverse complement strand
TAAGGAGTATTGGCGCCGCTACGACTCGCCCGAGTTCGTCATCATGTTCCTGCCCAGTGAGGGCTTACTCAGCGCGGCCCTGGAGGCCCGACCGGACCTCATCCAGCACGGTCTGGACAAGAAGGTCTTCCTGGCCACCCCGACAACCTTGCTGGCGATGCTGCACACCATCACCCACTCCTGGCGTCAGGTGGAGGCTGCGGAGCAGGCACGGGAGATCCAGGCGGTGGGCGCCGAAATCTACGAACGTCTGACGAGCATGGCGACGCGTCTGGACGGAGTGGGCCGGGCGATCGGACGAAGTGTCACGGAGTACAACAAACTGGTCGGCACCATGGAGACTCGGGTGCTGGTCAGTGGCCGCAAGATGGCGAACCTCAGCGTCGCGGACGAGCCGGTGCCCGACGTGGAACGCGTCACCGAAAGCCCCCGAGACCTCAAGCCGGGTGCGTGGCCCGATGCCATCGCCGCTGAACTGACGGCCACTACGGCGCCGCCGGAACTCACCGACCCCCAAACCGATCCGAAACGATCGACCGGGTCCGGAAAGCAGGACACCAGCGCCGCCTGACGAGCCTCAGCCGCTTCGCGGCTTATGGTGGTGCGGTGGCAGGGTTCAACATGGCTGCAGCGGCCGGCGGCTCAGATGCTGGTCACCGCCCCTGGTGGGAGTCGGAGATCTCCGACCGGCCCCTTCCCGAGGTCGTGGGGCCGCCACCTGCCATCAGCTCCCCCACCCAAGCGGAGTCTGCCCCAGCACCGACCACCACTCCCGGCACCGAGAGCGAGACCGTCGTGGTGATCACGGACAACCAGCCGCGCACCGTGATTCCGGCAGCCGCGGCAACCGGCCCGGGACTCACGAGCAGAGGCGCCTTCCTGTTCATGGCGGCTCCGGCCCTGATCGGTTGCCTCATCGGATTCGTCGTGCAGGGTGCGACCGCGATTCCGGCCATGGCTGGCTACGGCCTCATCGTGGGATCCCTGGTCGCCGCCTTGCGCGTCGCCCCACGGCTGAACTGGTTCCCGGTCTGGCTGCCGCCCCTCGCCATGCTGACTGTGATCGCCGTGGCTGGTCAGATCACCTTGATCGGAGCCCGTCCCACCCTGGCCCGCGAGGTCAGCATGATCATGGTCAACCTTGCGGCGACCGCACCGGCGCAGATCATCGCCATGGCGGTGGTGGCTGCTGTCATCGGATTGCGGCGGCGCCGCACTCGCCGCTGACCGAACGTCACGCGCGGGAGCGCGCCGACTCCCGGGGAGTGCGCAGTTCCTTGGGGAGCGCGAAAGTGAGTGTCTCTTCGGTGGCCGTCACCGTCTCGATGTCCTTGTAGCCCCGTTCCGACAGCCACTGGAGCACCTCACGCACGAGCACCTCGGGAACCGAGGCACCCGAGGTGACTCCCACCGCTTCGATCCCCTCAAGGATCGTCTCGTCCAACTCGCCCACCCCGTCGACGCGCACAGCAGCACGGGCACCCGACTGAAGCCCGACCTCGACCAGTCGGACGCTGTTCGATGAGTTGCTCGACCCCACCACGATGAGCAGATCGCACCGGGGCGCCAGGATCTTGACCGCCTGCTGCCGATTCTGGGTCGCGTAGCAGATGTCGTCGCTGGGCGGATCGATGAGATGGGGGATCCGTTCCCGCAGGATCGCGACCGTCTCCAGCGTCTCGTCCACGGACAATGTCGTCTGAGACAGCCACGCGACCTTGTCGTCCGTGATTTCGACCGTACGGGCATGCTCGGGGCCGTCGACGATCGTGATGTGCTCGGGCGCCTCACCCGCAGTACCGATGACCTCCTCGTGGCCCTCGTGGCCGATGAGCAGGATCCGGTATCCCTCCCGGGCGAAGCGTTTGGCCTCGTTGTGGACCTTCGTGACCAACGGACAGGTGGCGTCGATGGCAGTCAGTTCTCGTTCCGCCGCCTCCACATGCACGACAGGGGCGACGCCGTGAGCGGAGAAGACGACCGTGGCACCCTCGGGGACCTCGGCGTTCTCCTCGACGAAGATGACCCCACGCTCCTGCAGCGTCTCGACGACGTGGCGGTTGTGCACGATCTCCTTACGCACATAGATCGGGGCCCCGAACCGCTCCAGAGCGAGTTCGACGGTGTCGACCGCGCGTTCCACGCCCGCGCAGTACCCCCGCGGAGCTGCGAGCAGGATGCGTTTTCCGGATGTCGCCATGACAGCCATGGTACGGGCGCTGCGGGAATCCCGCCCGGGCCGACGTCCCGCGACCGAGCGGTTCTGTCGGGGGTGGGCACTAACGTGTCCTCCATGAGTGCCGATCAGCCCCAACCGGGCGCCACGGCGGATGCCCCGATCCCGGTGCGGACCGCCTCGCGGCTGCTGCGGCAGTGGATCGACCGCCTGGGTCAGGTGTGGGTCGAGGGGCAGATCACCCAGATCAGGGTGCGGCAGTCGAGTGTGTGGCTCACGCTGCGCGACGTCGACACGGACCTGTCGATCCCACTCATGGCCAGCGCAGGGGCGGCTCGCGCCGCAGGACTCGCCGAGGGCCATCGGGTGGTCGCGCAACTCAAGGTCAACTACTACGACCGCAACGGCTCCGTGACCTGGCGGGCGCAACAGTTCCGCGCTGTCGGCCTCGGGGCACTCATGCAGCAGTTGGAGCAGTTGCGCCAGACCCTCGCTCACGAGGGGCTGTTCCGCGAGGAGTACAAGCGCCCGTTGCCGCTGGTGCCGCTGCGGATCGGACTGATCTGCGGAACGAACAGTGCGGCGCAGCGCGACGTCGAGGTCAACGCGCGCCGGCAGTGGCCCCGCGCTCAGTTCGTGGTGCGGCCGGTGACCGTCCAGGGCCCAGGAGCAGTGTCCGAGGTCACCAGCGCACTGGCCGACCTCGACGCCCGTGACGATGTGGATGTCATCGTCATCACCCGTGGCGGCGGATCATTCGAGGATCTGCTCCCCTTCAGCAACGAGGCACTGCTGCGAGCCGTGTTCGCCGCGAGCACTCCGATCGTCTCCGCGATCGGACACGAGGAAGACACCCCGCTGCTTGATCTCGTGGCCGATGTCCGAGCTTCGACGCCGACCGCCGCGGGCAAGTTGCTGGTTCCGGACCTGCTCACCGAGATCAGCTCAGTGAGCGAGGCGCTGGCCCGGCTCCGGACGCTGGTGACGGATCGGGTGGCGCGGGAACGACTGGTGGTGGCCAACCTGACTGGCCGCCCGGTTATGGGTGGCCCGGGTCGAATCCTGGCCGAGCAGCGCGAACTCATCGAGACCCGGCGCGTCCAGATGAGGCGAACGACGACGGCACGGGTGGTGCGTGACCGTACCGCAGTGCGCGACCTCATCGGTCGACCCGTTCTCGCCCGGCCGCGGGAATGGGTGCTGCCGCGCCGCGCCGCCGTCGCGCAACTCCATGGCCGCCTCGGGCGCGCCACCCTCGCCGACCTGCGCGCCGGCCGCCTCGACGTCGGGACTCAGACCGCACGGTTGGTGGCACTGTCGCCGCAGGCGACCTTGGATCGCGGGTACGCGGTTGTGCGGGACGCGTCGCAGCACGTCGTCACCGATCCCCGGGCCGTCAGTCGGGGGGATCAGTTGACCGTCCGAGTCGCGGCCGGGTCGTTCGACGTCAGCGTGACACCCACCAACCCAGATCCGACCCAGGAGGACCAATGACCACGGATGTATCCGAACTGCTCGCTGCCGAACCTGCCGAGATGTCCTACGAACAGTCGCGCGAGGCGCTCACCGCGATCGTGAATCGACTGGAAGAAGGCTCCGCGTCGCTGGAGGAGTCGTTGGCACTGTGGGAGAAGGGCGAGGCTCTGGCCCGCCGCTGCAACGAATGGCTGGACGGCGCCGAACAACGGCTCGCGGCTGCGGCCGGAACTCAGGCCGACGAGTCGGCCGCACGCGGGTCCACCACCGAGTCCGTGGCCCCCCGCAGCGACGACGTGCCGTTCTAAGGTCCAGAAACCGCCACCGGTGCCAGGCTCTCCTGGAAGGCGACCAACTCGGTCCAGTCCACGGAGCCGGTAACGATGGTCGTGGCACCCCGATCCACCTTGACCAGTGAGCGTTGACCATTGCTGGGGCTCACCATCGCCTCCCAGCCAGGAACGGACGGTGCATCCGGTCCGGCCGGCAACGCGTCGATTGTCTGCTCCTCGATGAACGACTCCGTGGTGTTCCCGGACTGGATGACCGCCACATACTGCTCGGCGGGCGTGACCCAGCCGTTGAACCACACCGGCAACTGATCCGATTCAGCCGTCGGCTCGAACCGCGCAGAAGTGGCCCGCCAGTCCAGTCCCACCTGCGGCAACAGCACGGGGTAGTCGGCCGCTACCGCTGCACGCTGGGCGACGGGGACTGGGTCGATGGCTCGGATCGGGTCCGGTTGCGGCCGCCAGGTCACCAGCAGCACCAAGAAGATGATTCCCGCGACGACCCCCATGGACAGCGCGATGTCGCGCACTGTCTTCTTCAGCGGCCCATGGTCCCGCTTGGCACCGGGGTGAGCATCCGCCGACTCGGGGGCACCCCCCGCAGGCGATGGCTTGTCACTCACGACTGGTTCCGACACCCCCCTATGCTGCCCTACGCCTGGGGGTGCGGCAGCATCAGCGGTCAACTCCCGATGGCGGGCCCGGCTGACGGGCCGGTGACCCGGTCGGTGCCAGTGA
>CAZCRC010000189.1:2677-4690 GCA_964500995.1 uncultured Actinomycetes bacterium | reverse complement strand
AAACCGGTCAGCAAATCCAGGCTTTGCACAGCGGTCTCCACCGCCGAAGCCCTCACCTCAATCAAAGCCCGGCAGAGCCAGCCTGCCCACTTCCCGGCCGTCCGCGGCGCGGTAGAGGATGAGCAGCGGGGTGAACGGCCCCTGGCCTTGCAAAGGCAGGTCGTAGACATCCACGATGCGCTCGCCCGGCCGCCAGGTGGTGGTGGGGCGCGCGCGGTGAACCGGCTCCCCATCGTACTGGGCCACGATCTGCCCGGATGCGTCGAGCAGCCGCGCCGAAACCTGCAAGGTGTCGGTGATGGCCCCGGTCACCTGCCAGACGACGCCGATGCGCTGCACGCGCCCCTGATGCACAGATACCGGCCAACTGGCCGCGGCTGCAATCTCGACCTGGGGCGCGATGGCGACCGGCCGCGCCAGGGCGGGCGGTTCTGGTGCAGGCGCCATCGTTGTGGTGCGCACCCGCAGCAGCGGGCCAACCGCATCGAGCGCCAGGCCCGGCGCCAGCAGGCCATCCAGGGGGCGCAGCAGGTACGCGGGGCGCCCTTCGGCCAGCGTCGTCAGCACGGCCGCGCGCCGGTCGCTTTCCGCGTCGGCCACCAGTGTGAGCAGGTCAGGGCGCTGGCCGGCCGTCTGCTGATAGTAGCGCAGCAGGGTGATCTCGCCCAGCAGGCCGATGACCGCCGCGCCTGGCTCCAGCGGCTGGCTGAGGATGTCCTGCGCGCAATCGGCCACTCGCCAGTCGCCGCGGCGATTGGGCGTCAGATCGGGCGCTTTGCCCACCGCCAGCGCTTGCTCGCAGGTCTGCGGTCCGGGCGGCGCGGCGGTCAACGCAGCCCAGGCCTGATGGGCGGGAACCCAGGCCACGAGCAGGGCCAGGGCGGCTTGCAGCGCCGCTCGATACCAGGCAAACCTGCCCGGCAAGGGCAGGCCGGCCCGCCGCCATTGCGCCAACGCCAGCAGCGCCGCGTCCTGCGCCTGCACCAGCCCGGCCGCGATGAACAGTGAAAAGAGCAGCGTCACCGGCAGGAAGAAGACCTCGGCGTCCGCGGTGCGATAGCTGAGGGCAAACGCGGCCTGGATCGCCAGGGTCAGCGCCAATACCAACCAACGCCGAATCTGCAGCGGCCAGGGGAACAGCCCCCACAGGCCCAACAGGGCCGCGAGCGGGCCAAACTGCGCCAGCAGGAGCTGCACGATGTCCGGCGGCGCGGCGCGACCGGCGCTGTGACCGGCCAGGAACGCGCCGTAGGCGCTGGCGCTGATGTGCTGCCAGAACGCGGGCCAGGTGTTCAGCCAAACGCCGGCCGTGGTGGGAATGGCCTGCCCGCGCAGCCAGACGTAGGCGTAGAGCAGCAGCGGCGTCAGCAAGAGCAGCGCGGCCAGGAGTGCGACTTTCAGCCAGGCGACCGGACTGAATCCCAGCGCTGGCCGCCTGCTGTCCCACCAGCGCAGGCCAACCCACAGCGCCAGGCCCGGCGCCAGCAGGAGCGTCATGCGGTGATGCGTCAAGGCCAGGCCGCTGAGCAGGGGCAATGCGATGGGCACGGCAACCGGAAGCGCCCAGCGACCGGCGTCGGGCGCGGTGCGTTCGTCGAAGGCCACCAACCACAAGGCCACGACAAAAAGCCCGTGCAGCGCGTAAACCTCGGCCAGCGTGGCCTGCGACCACCACAGCGGCGCAATGGCAAAGAGGGCTGCGGCCAGCAGCGCGGGCATGCGGCCGCCCACGACGCGCAGCAGCAGCCGGTAGAGCAGCGCCGCGGTCAGGCCGGCCGTCAGCGCGGAAAAGAGGTTGGCGCGATAGGCCGCATCACCGAACGGCAGCAGGCGTGTGCTCAGCCAGCCGAGCAGCGTGTAGAGCGGATAGCCGGTGGGATGGGCGATGCCGAGCGTGGGCAGGACCACCTGGAACTCCAGGCTGTCGTCGAACACCGTCACCACGGTCGGCGCGGCCGCGGCAACGTACAGCGCCAGGCTGACGATCCCCAATCCCCACGAAATCACGCGGTC
>CAZCRC010000189.1:0-2577 GCA_964500995.1 uncultured Actinomycetes bacterium | reverse complement strand
ATTCTCTGGTACACTTGGCCGCAAGATGAAAAAATCGTCATCCGCACCCATCGTCTCGCATCTCGTTTGTTGTCAGGAGATCGCCCTCATGCGCTTCCGCCGGAGCTACCTGCTGGCCTTGCTCGCCAGTTTGATCGTCGCCATCCCCGCACGCGCAGCCTCTTCGACGCCCCCGGATGCGGCGCTGGTTCTGTCCATTTTCAGCAGCGCGCTGGCGCTCCTGCTTCCCCTCGGCCTGACGCTGCTCGTCGCCGGCGGCCTGGAGCCGGAACAGGCCCGTCAAGCCACCCTGACGCTGCTGGCGGCGGTTGGCCTGGCCGTGCTCAGCTACTGGGCCATCGGCTTTGCCCTGCAGTTCGGCGGCATCGGCCTGGTGGACAGCCGCCCCGGCTTCGACGGCCTGGTTTGGGAATGGACAGCCCTGGACGAAAGCTGGGGCACGGGCTGGGGCATGGCCGGGCTGAGCGGCTTCGGCCTGCTGGGCGCCGGCGCCACTGCAGACGCCTATCTCCTGTTCCTCAGTCGCCTGCCCTGGGTCATCACCGCCACCTTGATCCCGCTCCTGGCCCTGCGCGGCCGCGCGCCCGCGCCTGTCACCCTGGTGGGCGGCCTGCTCAGCGGCGGCCTGCTCTATCCGCTCACCGGCAACTGGAGCGCCGGCGGCGGCTGGTTGGCTCACCTGGGCCGCAACCTGGGCCTGGGGCATGGCCTGGTAGATTTCGCCAACGCCGGGCCGGTCTTCCTGGCCGGCGCGGCCGCGGCCCTGGCCGGCATGTTGATCTTCCTGCCGCGCCGCGCCCGCCGCGCCCCCGATGAGATCGTGCCCCTGCCGCCCGTGCATCTGCCCCTGTTGACCATCACCGGCGCCGGGCTGCTGTTGGTGGGCGCGGTGGGCTGGGCGCTCAGCAACCCGCTGCTCGATTGGGCGCACCTGGCGCCCGGCCTGGCCGCCGTTGATGTGCTGTTGGCCGGCGCCGGCGGCGCCCTGCTCCCCATCGCCTACACCTGGTTTGCCACCGGTCATGCGGACCCGCTCATGGCTGCGCGTGGGCTGGCAGCCGGTACGGTCAGTGGCCTGGCCGTGGCCGGCTTCGTGCCGCCCTGGGCCGCGTTGGCCCTGGGCGCCTTCTGCGGCCTGCTCACCCCCCTGCTCGCCTACCTGCTCGCCGAAGTGGTGCGCCTGGACGATTCAACCGGCAGCGTCAGCGTCTTCGGCCTCGGCGCCGTCAGCGGCCTGCTCGGCCTGGCGCTGCTGGCGGACGGCCGCTTCGGCCAGGGCTGGAACGGCGTCGGCGCTGAGTCCTACCTGAGCGCCGCCGGCCAGGGCGTCAGCGGCCTGTGGCCCGCGGTTGGCATGCACGCCGATTGGCCCGGCCAGATGCAGGCCCAACTGGCCGGCGTCGCCGCCGTTGCCCTCTTCAGCTTCCTGCTCGCCACCCTCGCCTTCGGCGCATTGGCCGTCCTCGTGCGCAGGAAATGAATCAAATCTGCTGCTCTCCCAGCCTCACCTCGCTCAGCGCCGTGTAGACCGGGCCGCTTGACTTCAGGTCGCTGCGGATGAAGCAGAGGGCGGACACGGCCAGCGTGGACAGTTCGCCCACCTCGAACAGCTCAACCGCGGCGCCTATCAGGCCGCGCTCGCGACTGGTGGCGTTGTCATTGATGCGGCCCAGGGTCAAATGCGGCCTGAACGGTCGCGCCTCGGTGGGCCAGCCCAGCGGTGAGACGCTCCGTTCGACCGCGGCAACCAGCTTCTGCAGGCGCTGCCCATGATCCACTAGCCCGACCCAGATCACGTTGGGCCGCCTGAAATTGGGAAAACAGCCGCGGCCGGCCAACGTCACCTGAAAGGGCGCCAGCGTGGGACCGATGCCGTTCAGGGCTGAGGTCACGGCCGCCACCTGATCGGGCTGCGTGTCGCCCAGGAATTTCAGCGTGATGTGAACATTCTCCGGGGCCACCCAACGCACCAGGTTTGGCGGCACAAGGGGTTGCAAGGCCATTTGCAGAGTTTTCAGTTGGCGGCGCGCCTCGTCATCCAACTCCACCGCGATGAAGGTACGCAGCGGCGACGGCAGGGCGGCGGGACGGCGAGAGGTTGGTGTGTCTTTCATTCCTACTCCATCATTCCTGGCTGGCCGTGCGGTAATGGCTCAGATCAACCGGGGGAAAAGTGAGCGATTGAAATCGCGCCTGACGGGCGTTCCGCCGGGCGTCCACCTGCGTGGACGCAATGCCGGTCGGCGCAGGCCGACCTTGCGGCGGAACGCCCCTTCGCCCCGAATTCCATTCGGCGGGCGGCCCCCCCGAATTCATTCGGCGGCTCGGTAACGGCTCAGATCAACCGGGGGAAAAGTCACTTTCTGATAGGCGGCCGGATCGGATGGCCCGGCCGGTGTGTCCCAGAACAGGGTGGCGTCAATGCCCAGTTTGTCGGAGCGTGATTTCTGGCCGGGAACGTGCAGCGCCGAAGGATCGAGCGAGCTGGACGGCTGACCCGAAAAGAGATGCAGACCGCGGCCGGCTTGAAAGCGGGTGGCAATGGCCCATTCCACATCGGCCGGGTTGAACAGATCC
>CAZCRC010000188.1:0-4700 GCA_964500995.1 uncultured Actinomycetes bacterium | reverse complement strand
CCGGGGCCACTGCCGGACTTGGCCGGGCCTTCGCGGACGCCCTCGCCGAGCGGGGACATGATCTGATCCTCGTCGCCCGCACCCAGGAGCGCCTGGACGACGTCGCCGATCAGTTGCGCTCCCGCCACCACATCGCGGTCGAGACCCTGAGCGCCGATCTGGCGGTCCGCGCCGAGCTCGATCACGTGGCCGCACGGCTCGCGGACCCAGCCCGTCCGGTCGACATCCTGGTCAACAACGCCGGGTTTGGGATCCACGACCGGTTCACCGCCAGCGACATCGACGACGAGCAGCAGCTGCTCGACGTGCTGGTTGTGGCCGTGATGCGCCTGTCCCACGCAGCTCTGCCCGGCATGATCGAGCGGGGGCGCGGCCAGCTCATCAATGTGAGCAGCGTGGCCGGCTGGATCACCGGCAGTACCTACAGCGCAGCGAAGGCATGGGTGACGGTGTTCACCGAGGGCTTGGGCGGCGAACTGGCCGGAACGGGCGTCACCGCCACGGCCGTGTGTCCTGGCTTCACCCACACCGAGTTCCACGAACGGGCCGAGATGGACATGTCCGGGTTGCCCGAATGGCTGTGGCTGTCGGCCGACCAGGTGGTGCGGCAGGCACTTCGGGACGCCGACCGCGGGCGACTCATCAGCGTCGCCGGCCGCAAGTACGAGGCCCTGAGTCTGGCGGCCCAGTACCTGCCCCGACCCCTGGTGCGTCGCGTCACCAACCGCTGATCACCGCATCGTTCTGGGATCGGGCGAAGGCGGGTGCGGTCAAGACAAGGGCCAACGCGACCGCGGCCAGCACTGCGAAGCCGACCCGGAACGACGAGAACTCCGCGATGACCCCGACCAACGGTGCGCCGAGAACGAACCCGATGTAGTTGCCCACGTTGACCCGCGCCACCGCGATTCCGGTATGGCGGGGATCGTTGCGCGCAGCGGCGGTGAAGGCCAACGGCAGGATCGGACTGATCCCCAACCCCACCACCGCGAAGGCCGCGATGGCCGCCCATTGGCTGGGAGCGACGGCCACTGCCACCAGCCCGGCACAGGCCACGATGGCGGCGCCTCGCACCACCCCCCCTGCCCCACGAACTGTGACGAGCCGGTCGGTCAGAAGTCGGCCCACCAACATGGCCACGGCATAGGCCGCGTAGGCCAGGGCGGCGACCGACTCCGAGGCTCCCAGCACTGACACCATGTCGACGGCCGACCAGTTGGACACCGACGAGTCGACGACGAACGCGATGACCACCGCGACACCGAAGACCAGCAACGGCCGCCAAGGGACGTCACTGTTGGCAGCCAACGGGTCGGGGCCGACCGTGTCGGCCGATCCCCCGTGCAGCAACTTCGGCCCCGCCCACAGCTGGATGGGGACAAGCATGATCGCGACCACCGCCATGAAGCCCAGCAGAGACAGAGTGGTTGCGGCCGCCACCGATGCAGCGACCGCACCCAGGATCGTGGCCAGGCTCCACCAGGCATGGAACGACGCCATCACGCTGCGTCCCATGAGCGCCTGAACCCCCACCCCTTGCATGTTCATGGTGGCGTCGACGGAACCCAATCCGAATCCGAGCAGGACCAGCGCCAGCAGTAGCAGCGGCAGTGAGGTCAGCGTGGTGGCCGCTCCGACCACGACCAGACTCCCGCTGACAAGCAGGCCGCACGCCCGCAGAACCGGATCGCTGTGCCAGCGCTGCGCCCACTGACCAGCGGTCACACTGCCCACACCGGCCACGATCGGGACCAGTGCCAATAGCCCCGCCAGCGCACCGTCACTGAGCCCGAACTGCTCCTGGATGGCCGGGATCCGCGTGATGAGCGCCGCGAACGCGAAGCCTTGGCAGAAGAACAGCGCACTGACCGCGACGCGACTGCGCCGAACCGGAGGCAGGTCGGCCTGGGTGCTGGTCACGACACAGGGTAGACCGGATGCGGCAGTTGTCATTCATGTCCGGCGACCGATGATGACGGCCCCGAACACTCTCGACAATGTATGACGCAACGTCATACATTTGATCAATGTCCGTCTCCTCCGTGTGGCAAGCACGCCTTTCTCCCGATGACTCCGATCGTTATGACAAGGCCCGCGCTGCCCTGGGCATGACACGTTCAGAAGCCCTCCGACATGTCCTGCCATATTTGGAGCACGAGGCGAATCACAAACGCCTGGCGGAGGAGTACGACGACTTCTACGGCACGGCCAACTACCCAGTAGAGAACGCGATGACCGAGTGAGGAGTCGCGAGATCTGGGACATCGACTTCCCCGATATCGGCCGGCATCCGGGGCTCATCCTCACCACTGATCCGCTGCTGACACGCATCGCAACGCTCACAGTGGCGGTTGTCACCTCCACCGAAGGCCCACCATCCACCCACATCGCCATCGGGGAAGAGGAAGGCTGTCGACCGAGTTTCGTCAACGTCACGGACTTACGACCGGCACGCAGTGATCAGTTCCAGAGGCGCAGAGGCAGCCTCTCGTGGCCAATGACGCACGTCGTGAACCGCGCCTTGATCGTGTATCTGGACCTCGATAGCCCGCTGTGAGTTTCCCGGATGCGGCAGCATGTCGTTCATGCCCGCCGACCGACTGACCGCCCGAATGGGCGATTTCCGCCGGACCATCTTCGGCGAGATGTCAGCGCTTGCCACCGGTCTGGGCGCCGTGAACCTGGGGCAGGGGTTCCCGGATGCCGACGGTCCAGACGAACTCAAAGAGGTCGCCATTGCGGCCATCCGAGACGGCCGCGGCAACCAGTACCCGCCGGCCCACGGCCTGCCGCAACTGCGACAGGCCATCGCAGCCCACCAGCGCCACTGCTATGGGCTGCAGCCCGATTGGCAGAGCGAGGTGGTGGTCAGCACCGGGGCGTCGGAGGGCATCGCTGCCACGCTGTTGGCGCTGTTGTCGCCTGGCGACGAGGTCGTCATGTTCGACCCGTACTTCGACCTGTACCCGGCCGATGTCGCGTTGGCCGGAGCCACCCGAGTCACGGTCCCCCTGCAGGGGCCGGACTTGCGCCCGGATCTGGTGGCCCTTGAGCGGGCGATCACCGACCGCACCCGGATGCTGCTGCTGAACTCGCCGCACAACCCGACCGGGATCGTGTTCACCCGGACGGAACTGGAGCACATCGCGCGGATCGCCCGCCACCACGACCTGATTGTGGTGTCGGACGAGGCCTACGAACATCTGTGGTTCGACGACCACCCGCACATCCCGATCGCCACCCTGCCGGGGATGTGGCAGCGCACCGTGACGATCGGTTCCGGCGGGAAGTCGTTCTCGTTCACCGGCTGGAAAGTCGGTTGGGTGACTGGGCCCGCCGACCTGGTGGGCGCGGTCCGCGTCGTGCGCCAGCACCTGTCGTACGTGTCCAGCGGGCCCTTTCAATGGGCGATCGCTGCCGGGCTGCAGCTGCCCGGGTCCTACTTCAACGAACTCCGGGCCGACCTGTCGCGTCGGCGGGACTATTTGGCCGAGGGCCTGCGGGAGTTGGGGATGCGGGTGCTCACCACGCAGGGGACCTACTTCATCGCCGCAGACGTCACACCCCTGGGATTCGCGTCGGGGGCGCAGTTCTGCGACTGGATTCCCGAGAACGCCGGGGTCGTCGCGATCCCGCTGTCCGCCTTGAGTGACCACCACGAGTCCGACCCGTATGTCCGATGGGCGTTCTGCAAACACCCGGACACCTTGACCGAAGCCTTGCGCCGCTTGACTGCTGCATTGCCCCACAACTGACGCGGCCGGGCCCAGAGCGCACTGCTCTGGACCCGACCGGCCGTAATCACACTCAGACGTCGTAGCGGTCCAGATCCATGACTTTGCTCCACGCGGCGACGAAGTCGGCCACGAACTTGCCCTGCGAGTCGTCCGAGGCGTAGACCTCGGCCAAGGCCCGCAGTTGGGAGTTGGACCCGAACACCAGGTCGACGCGACTGCCGGTCCACTTGGCCTCGCCGGTGGTGCGGTCGCGGCCGACGAACGTGGCCCCGTCGGAGTCGACAGGTTCCCACTTGGTCGCCATATCCACGACGTTGACGAAGAAGTCCGTCGTCAGTGTCCCGGGACGGTCAGTGAACACCCCAAGGTCGGAACCGTCGAAGTTCGCCTTGAGCGCACGCATGCCGCCCACGAGAACGGTCAGTTCCGGCGCGGTGAGCGTCATGAGCGCCGCGCGGTCCACCAGCAGGTGCTCCGCCGGTACTTGGGCGCCCTTGCCCAAGTAGTTGCGGAACCCGTCGGCAGTCGGCTCCAGGGCAGCGAACGACTCCACGTCGGTCCACTCCTGAGTGGCGTCGGTACGGCCCGGCGTGAACGGCACCACGACCTCATAGCCAGCGTCGCGAGCGGCCTTCTCGACCGCAGTGCTGCCGCCGAGCACGATCAGGTCCGCCAGGGACACCTGCTTGTCGCCGCTCTGCGCCTCGTTGAACTCCCGTTGGACTCCTTCGAGCACCTCGAGGACTGACGCGAGTTCGCTGGGGTTGTTCGCCTCCCACTCACGCTGCGGCGACAACCGCAGCCGAGCGCCATTGGCACCGCCGCGACGGTCGCTCACCCGGAACGTCGCCGCCGACGCCCACGCCGTCGTGACCAACTGCGACACCGACAGCCCTGAGGACAGCACCTTCTCCTTCAACGACGCAATGTCGTTGTCGTCGATGACCGTCCCGGTCGCAGCAG
>CAZCRC010000187.1:0-4834 GCA_964500995.1 uncultured Actinomycetes bacterium | reverse complement strand
GCGGTCTTGCCCTTGGAGGCTTCGCCACGACCCTTGCGGGTCTTCTCGGTCTTCGCACCCGGAGCGGGGCGAAGGTGATGTGCCTTGATCATTCGTCTGTCTCCTCCACGTCGACCAGGTGGGCCACCGTGTTCACCATTCCGCGGATCTCGGGACGATCGGGCTGAACGACCGAGTCCCCGATCCGCTTGAGGCCGAGCGATCGCATGCTCTCGCGCTGCGACTTCGTGCCACCGATCACTGACTTGCGTTGGGTGACCTTGAGCGAACTCATGACTTCACCTCGGCCATGGCGCGGCGCATTGCCTCGGACGCGACATCCTCCAGCGGCAGACCACGACGGGCGGCGACCTGCTCGGGACGCTCGAGGCCCTTCAGCGCAGTCACCGTCGCGTGGACCACATTGATCGCGTTGTCGGAGCCCATGGACTTGCTGAGGACATCGTGAACGCCGGCGCACTCGAGTACCGCACGCACCGGACCACCGGCGATCACACCAGTACCGGGGGACGCGGGACGCAGCAGCACAACGCCGGCTGAGTCCTCACCCACGATGGGGTGCGGGATCGTGCCCTGGATCCGGGGGACAGTGAAGAAGTTCTTCTTGGCTTCCTCGACGCCCTTGGCGATGGCCGCGGGCACCTCCTTGGCCTTGCCGTAGCCCACGCCGACCCGGCCGTCGCCGTCGCCGACGACCACCAGGGCAGTGAAGCTGAACCGGCGGCCACCCTTGACCACCTTGGAAACGCGGTTGATCGCGACCACTCGCTCCAGATACTGGTTGCGGTCGTCCTTCGCGCCACCCCGGCCACGGTTGTCGCGGTTGCGGTCATTGCCGCCCCGTCGCTGCTGTGCCATTCGTCTATTCTCCCAAACGCCTAGAAACTCAGGCCGCCCTCGCGAGCGGCATCAGCCAGGGCCGCAACGCGGCCGTGGTACTTGTTGCCTCCGCGATCGAACACGATCGTCTCGATGCCCGCGTCCTTGGCACGCTGGGCCAGCCGCTCCCCCACCAGTTTGGCGGCAGCGGTCTTGTCCCCATCGGCACCGCGGATGTCGGCTTCCATGGTCGACGCGGACGCAAGGGTGCGGCCCTCGCGGTCGTCGACGATCTGCACGAACAGGTGCCGTGCGGAACGGTTCACCACCATGCGCGGACGCTCGGCGGTGCCCCGGACCTTCTTGCGCACACGAGTGTGCCGACGCTTGCGCGCCACGCGGCTGGGATCCCCAGACCCCAGTTTGGTCACAACCGGCATGACTACTTCCCTGCCTTTCCGGCCTTGCGGCGGATGACTTCGTCGGCGTACTTGACGCCCTTGCCCTTGTAGGGCTCCGGCGGACGCAACTTGCGGATGTTCGCGGCGACTTCGCCCACCAACTGCTTGTCGATACCGCTGATCTGGAACCGGGTCGGGGTCTCCACCTGGAAGGTGATTCCGGCCGGCGCCTCGACAGCGACGGGATGGCTGAACCCGAGGGCCAGTTCCAGGCCCTGCCCCTTGGCCTGCGCCCGGTAACCGGTACCCACCAGTTCCAGCGTCTTCGTGTAGCCATCGGTGACACCGATGACCATGTTGTTCAGCAGCGACCGGGTCAGCCCGTGCAACTGCTTGCTGATGCGCTCGTCGTCCGGGCGGGTCACCGACAGGGTGCCGTCCTCCTGCTCGATCGCGATGGGTTCGGCGATCGTCAGCGTCAGTTCGCCCTTGGGCCCCTTGACCGCGACGTCCTGACCGTCGATCGACACGGTGACACCACTGGGCACCGTGATCGGCATTCGTCCAATACGTGACATGGCTTCCTCACCACACGTAGGCGAGGACTTCCCCGCCCACCTTGCTCTTGGCGGCCTGACGCTCGGTGAGCAGGCCGGTGGACGTCGAGATGATCGCGATCCCCAGACCCCCCAGCACCTTCGGCAGCGCGTTGCTCTTGGCGTACACCCGCAGCCCGGGCTTGGACACCCGCCGGATGCCGGCGATCGAGCGCTCACGCGACGGGCCGTACTTCAGCGTCATGGTCAACGCGGTGCCGACCTCGGCCTCGCCGACCTCGAAATCCGCGATGTAGCCCTCTTGCTTGAGGATCTCGGCGATGCCGACCTTCATTTTCGACGAGGGCATGGTGACGGTGTCGTGGTACGCCGAGTTGGCGTTCCGCAAGCGCGTCAACATGTCCGCGATCGGATCTGTCATTGTCATGGCCGTCCTGGCCTTCCTCGCCGTGGTTTCCGCAGGGGACCTTCGGCGTCTCGGTGGGTGATTACCAGCTGCTCTTGGTGACGCCGGGCAGTTCGCCGCGGTGCGCCATCTCGCGCAGGCAGATACGGCACAGCCCGAACTTCCGGTAGACCGA
Source organism: uncultured Actinomycetes bacterium (assembly GCA_964500995.1). Lineage (GTDB taxonomy): Bacteria > Actinomycetota > Actinomycetes > S36-B12 > CAIWTL01. Next base: position 2,476 of record CAZCRC010000187.1, on the reverse strand, counting down.
GTGCGGCCGACCACAGCGGGTGCAACGGGTGTATCCGCGCACCTTGAACTTGGGCTTTGCGTTGGCCTTGTTGACCAGTGCCTTCTTTGCCATACGTCAGCTCTCCTTGAACGGGAAGCCGAGCTGCTTGAGCAGCGCGCGACCCTCGTCGTCGGTCTTGGCGGTGGTGACCACCGTGATGTCCATTCCCCGGGCCCGATCGACGCTGTCGGCATCGATCTCGTGGAACATGACCTGCTCGGTCAGTCCGAACGTGTAGTTGCCGTTGCCGTCGAACTGCTTGGGTGACAACCCGCGGAAGTCACGGATACGCGGCAGGGCCAGGCTCAGCAGTCGATCCAGGAACTCCCACATCCGGTCGTTGCGGATCGTGACCTTGGCACCGATCGGCTGACCCTCGCGCAGCTTGAACTGGGCAATCGACTTGGTCGCCTTGTTGATCTTCGGCCGCTGGCCCGTGATCGTCATCAGATCGCGGATGGCTCCCTCGATCAACTTGGAGTCACGTGCTGCGTCTCCGACGCCCATGTTCACCACGACCTTGTCGACCGTGGGGACCTGCATGGGGTTCGCGAACGCGAACTCGGTCATGAGTGCGGGCGCGATCTCGTCGCGGTACCGCTGCTTGAGCCGCGGCATCGTCGTCGTCACTGTGGTCTCGCTCATACTTCCTTGCCCGTCCGCTTGCTGTACCGGACCCGCTTGGTGCCCGTGTAGGTGGAACCGTCGGGACGTGTCTTCTCGGTCTCCTCGAGCCGGGAGCCCACCCGAGTGGGCCGGCCGTCCTCGGGATCGATCAGCATCACGTTCGACACGTGTACCGGAGCCTCTTGGGTCACGATGCCGCCGGTCTTGCCGCCGCGGGTCGCCTGACCCACGCGGGTGTGCTTCTTGACGCGGTTGACGCCTTCGACGATGACCCGGTCGCTGTCGGCCAGGACGGCCAGGACCTTGCCCTTGAGGCCGCGGTCCTTGCCGGTGATGACCTGGACCTCGTCGCCCTTTCGGATGGATCCCATCACAACACCTCCGGTGCCAGCGAGATGATCTTCATGAACTTCTTGTCGCGCAGTTCGCGGCCCACGGGGCCGAAGATGCGGGTGCCCCGCGGCTCGCCGTCGGCCTTCAGCACCACGGCCGCGTTCTCGTCGAACCGGATGTAGGAACCGTCGGGACGACGCCGTGCCTTCTTGGTGCGAACGACGACGGCCTTGACGACCTCGCCCTTCTTGACGTTGCCGCCGGGGATCGCGTCCTTGACGGAACACACGATCACGTCACCGATCCCCGCGTAACGGCGGCCGGAACCACCGAGCACGCGGATGCACAGAAGCTCCTTGGCACCTGTGTTGTCCGCCACGCGGAGGCGTGACTCCTGCTGGATCATGTCCTTGTCCTTCTTCTACTTGCTTCGCCGACGAGTGAGCGGGGCTTACTTCGCCTTTTCGAGGATCTCCACCACGCGCCAGCGCTTGGTGGCCGATCGTGGCTTGGTCTCCATGAGCAGAACGCGGTCGCCGACGCCGGCTTCGTTGTTCTCGTCGTGGGCCTTGTAGCGGGACGTGCGACGCACGACCTTGCCGTACATGGCGTGCTTGAAACGGTCCTCGACCGCCACAACCACGGTCTTGTCCATCTTGTCGCTGACCACCAGGCCCTCGCGGGTCTTGCGGTAACCGCGCGACCGAGCTGCCTCGGTCGCTGCAGCGGTCTCGTCCGTGCTGACTTCCTGCGTCACAGTTTCCTCACTCATACGGCACCGCCGTCTTCGATCACCGACGTGATGCCCAACTCACGCTCACGCAACACCGTGTAGATGCGCGCAATGTCGTGGCGGACCGCCCGCAGCCGACCATGGCTCTCCAACTGGCCAGTCGCGGACTGGAACCGCAGGTTGAACAGTTCTTCCTTGTACTCGACCAACTTCGAGGCGAGTTCGTCGTCCTCGAGGCGTCGCAGTTCATGCGTCTTCGTGCTTGCCATCAGCCTTCACCTGTCACGTCACGCCGGATGATCCGGCACTTCACCGGGAGCTTGTGCGCGGCACGCTCCAAGGCCTCTTTGGCCACGGCTTCGTCGGGGTAACTCAGCTCGAACATCACTCGTCCGGGCTTCACGTTGGCGACCCACCATTCGGGCGAACCCTTACCGGAACCCATGCGGGTTTCGGCGGGCTTCTTGGTCAGCGGACGGTCGGGGTAGATGTTGATCCACACCTTGCCGCCACGCTTGACGCGCCGGTTGATCGCAATACGAGCGGCTTCGATCTGCCGGTTCGTCACGTACGCCGGTCCGATCGCCTGCAGGCCCCAGTCCCCGTTCACGACCTTGGTGCCGCCCTTGGCGGCGCCGGTGCGCTTCGGGTGGTGCTGCTTGCGGTGCTTGACCCTGCGGGGAATCAACATGGTCAGGCCTCCGATCCGGTCGTTGCGACGGCAGCGGCCGGCGCCTGCTCGGCGGCGGGCTGCTCAGCCGC
>CAZCRC010000186.1:0-4839 GCA_964500995.1 uncultured Actinomycetes bacterium | reverse complement strand
GGTGCGCCCCGCCGCGTCGTTTGATTATCTGTGTATAGACCGCATGTGCGCCCGCGGGCGCCCGACGACGGAGGCCCCAGTGGAGATCACCACCGCCCAGATTCCCGGCGGCACCGGCGCAGGCACCGTGGTCGCCGTCACCGGCGAACTGGATGTGTTCACCGCGCCGAGCCTCGAAGAGGCGCTGCAAACGCTGATCGCCGACGGCTCGACCGACATCGTCATCGATCTGTCCGGGGTGGAGTTCCTGGACAGCACCGGACTCGGCGTCATGGTCAAGGCACTGAAGTGGGCTCGTGAGGCGGGCGGCGGGCTTCGGGTGGTGTCCACGCAGGAGCGGATCACCAAGGTGTTCACGATCACGGGACTCGACGAAGTCATGCAGTTGTCCGGGTCGGTGCAGGCCTGATGCCCACCGCGACTTTGACTTTGCCCGCGGCCCCGGAGCAGGCCCGCACAGCTCGGCTGGTCGCTGGGGCCGCTGCTCGTCGCGCCGGTGTCGACCCCGACACCCTCGACGACGTGCGCCTGGCCGTGGCCGAAGCGGTGGCACGGGCGGTCCTGCGTTCCCTGGCCGATGGGCAGGAGCAAGCGGACTCCGTGAGTGTGGCGATGACCGACGACGGCCGCAGTTTCGCGATCGAGGTCGTGGACCGGGCCACGCCAGCCGACGCCGACGAGGACGATTTCGACGAGGAATTGGCCCTGTCCTTGATGCGGTCGTTGGCCGCCGATAGTCGGATCGAGGACCACGAGGCCGGTGGCCGGGCGATCACGTTGTCGTGGCCCACAGAGCTCGATTGAGCCAGTATTGAGCCAATCTCGTGCCTGCTCCTGAGCAACTTGGGCGACGCCTGAGTCGCGCAGTGCGACTCTGTCGGGCGGTTATCCCGCGCGTGCCGCCGTCATAGGCATGTGTTCGGGTCGCGTAAACTGCGCAACGTCGGTGGAATCCGCATGAGCCCTGGGGGGCGCGATGCGGGGGGACCACCGACGTTCCCAGTCAGCGATGCCGTCGTCGCCGACGTCCGATCAAGGAGAGAAACCAGTGGAGAGTCTTGCCGTCGATCTGACGGGCAGCAACCTGGTCACCGTCGGGGTTGTGGCGATCATCGCCCTGCTCGCGTTGGGTGTGGCCGCGGTGCTCGTCCGTCAAGTCCTGGCTGCCGATGCCGGCACGCCGAAGATGCAGGAGATTGCCGGAGCGGTGCAAGAAGGCGCCGCCGCATTCCTGAGCCGTCAGTTCCGAACCCTCGGCATCTTCGCCGTGATCGTGTTCTTCCTGTTGTGGCTGCTTCCGGCAGAAACCACCAGTGAGCGCATCGGTCGTTCGATCTTCTTCCTGGTGGGTGCCGTGTTCTCGGCCATCACCGGATACATGGGCATGTGGCTCGCGGTGCGCGGCAACGTGCGCGTGGCCTCGGCTGCGCGCCAGGAGGATGAGCAGGGCGCCATGAAGATCGCCTTCCGCACCGGTGGTGTGGCAGGCATGTTCACGGTGGGCCTGGGTCTGTTCGGTGCCGCCGTGGTGGTTCTGGTCTACAAGGGCGAGGCGCCCAAGGTGCTCGAGGGCTTCGGCTTCGGTGCTGCGTTGCTCGCCATGTTCATGCGTGTCGGTGGCGGTATCTTCACCAAGGCCGCCGACGTCGGCGCCGACCTGGTCGGCAAGGTCGAGCAGGGCATCCCCGAGGACGACCCCCGCAACGCGGCGACTATCGCCGACAACGTGGGGGACAACGTCGGTGACTGCGCCGGCATGGCCGCTGACCTCTTCGAGTCCTACGCCGTGACCCTGGTCGCGGCCCTGATCCTGGGCAAGGCGGCCTTCGGCGAGCTCGGCCTCGTGTACCCGCTCGTGGTCCCCGCCATCGGTGTTGTCACTGCGGTCATCGGCATCTTCGCGGTGTCCCCGCGCAAGAGCGACCGCTCGGGCATGCAGGCCATCAACCGTGGCTTCTTCATCTCGGCGCTCATCTCGGCGGTCCTGGTGGTCATCGCCACCTTCGTGTTCCTGCCGGCTCGCCTCATCGAGATCAAGGGAATCGAGCTGGGCAACTTCGACGGCATCGTCGTGGAGAGCTTCAACCCCCGCTTCCTGGCCATTGGCGCTGTGCTAATCGGCATCATCCTCGCCGCTGCCATCCAGCAGCTCACGGCGTACTTCACCGAGACGAACCGCCGTCCCGTCGATGACGTCTCCAAGACGTCGCTGACCGGTCCGGCGACCGTGATCCTGTCCGGCATCTCGCTCGGCTTGGAGTCGGCCGTGTACTCGGCGCTGCTCATCGGTGCTGCGGTCTACGCCGCAGCCCTGCTCGGCGGTGGCTCCGTGCTGCTGTCGCTGTTCGCGGTGGCGCTGGCCGGTACCGGCCTGCTGACGACCGTGGGCGTCATCGTGTCCATGGACACGTTCGGCCCCGTGTCGGACAACGCTCAGGGCATCGCGGAGATGTCCGGGGATGTCGAGGGCGAGGGCGCCAAGATCCTCACGAGCCTCGATGCCGTCGGCAACTCCACGAAGGCCATCACGAAGGGCATCGCGATCGCGACCGCCGTCCTGGCCGCCACCGCCCTGTTCGGCGCGTTCCGCGACACGATCGGTCAGGCGACCGAGCAGATCGTGGCCAACGGTGATGACCTGATCAACCAGGTCGGCGCCAGCGATGCCGTGCAGTACCTGGGTGTGCTGAACGTGGCGAACCCGTCGAACCTCGTCGGGTTGCTGATCGGTGCGGCAGTGGTGTTCCTGTTCTCGGGTCTGGCCATCAACGCCGTCTCTCGTGCGGCTGGTGCGGTCATCTTCGAGGTGCGGCGCCAGTTCCGCGACGACCCGGGCATCATGGCCGGAACCAGCAAGCCGGAGTACGCCAAGGTGGTGGACATCGTCACGCGCGACTCGCTGCGTGAGCTGATCACTCCTGGGCTGCTCGCGGTGCTGACCCCGATCGCGGTCGGGTTCGGACTGGGTGTGGGTGCCCTGGGCGCCTACCTGGCCGGAACCATCGCCACCGGCACCCTGATGGCCGTGTTCCTGTCCAACTCCGGTGGGGCCTGGGACAACGCCAAGAAGTACGTCGAGGACGGCAACTTCGGTGGCAAGGGTTCGGAAGCCCACGAGGCGACCGTGATCGGCGACACCGTCGGTGACCCCTTCAAGGACACCGCCGGTCCGGCCATCAACCCGCTGATCAAGGTCATGAACCTGGTGGCGCTGCTGATCGCTCCTGCTGTTGTCGCGATGTGGCTCAACGAGCAGACCGCACTGCGCTGGGGCATCGCCCTCGTCGCCGTGGCGATCATCGTGGCCGCTGTGGTCATCAGTAAGTCCCGTCCGATCGCCGTGGGCGAGCAGGACTTCAAGGACGAGGAGACCCCGGTCACCGCCTGACCTGGTCTCGAACAGCCGCGACGGCCTCCCGCTCCTCTGGGCGCGGGGGGCCGTCGTCTGTTCGGGTCATGCCCCGTCGTCGGGTTGCGACCGCCGCGAGTTGTTGGGCAGGCTCCCCGCTATGCGTGGATGGGTAGCAGGCATGACCGGTGCGGCGCTGGGTTCGGCTGCACTGATCTCGGCCCGGGTCTGTGAAGGTCGGCGGAACGACCGTATCGACGCCGGGGTACTGCCTGGCACCGCCCCAGAACCTGCTCACCCCGGCGCTCACCAACGCCTTCGATCTCTCGATCGTCCCGGGGAGTTCTGCCACGAACACCACGGCCCGTGACTCTGCAGCGGAGTCGCCGGGTGAGGTGTCCCAGGCCGGCAACGGCAAGGGTGGCAACCTGCGTGTCCTCGACCGGGCGGCGGTCACCCCCGAGGTGCCGAGCGCGAAGTGTCCGACGGATTGGGCGTCGCTGCAGGTCGGGCTGGGATCACCCACCCAGGTGGTGGACGACTCGGACCTCACGTGGACCAAGCAACGCGCCCAGGTCCGTGCGGACGCGCTACCCGAGGGCACCACACTTCGCATGCAACTGATCTGCCGCCCGCGATCTGCCAAGGCAGTGACGATCGACAAGAGCGTGTACGGCTCGATCCACAACGACCGCCTCGAGTCGACACAGGGCCGATCCGTCGTCTTCGGTGGCTGGGGCAGGGACTCCGTCCTGGTCGCCCACCACAGGACGTTGGCGCTGGGTGGAGCGGCGGGCGACCAAGTCGTGGTGGCGGCAAGCAAGTCGGCGGGCAATGGCGGCCCGGGCCGGGACCGCCTCGTGGCGCTGGCCCAGGGCAGTGTGCTGCTGGTCGGGGGACCGGGTCGCGACGTGCTGATCGGATCGACCGGCAAGACCCGGATGAACGCCAGCGATGGGCAACCGGGCGACCGCGTCGTGTGCCAGAGTTCCTCGAACCAGGTGATCGCCGACAAGGGTGATCGCGTGGTCGGCCCGTGCCGGATTCTCACCCCCACGAACTGATCGCGGCGCAGCGCGAGCGTCCTGGTCAAGGGGGCCCTCCGTCGGTTCCGTCACAGAGTGGGACAGCGGTGGCGATTTGACAGGAGCCTGCCCGGTAGCCTCACACTCACTCTCGGCACCGCACTTGTGCAGTGACCATCTCCTGCTTGATCAGTCCGTCCCCCGGAAGGAACCTCCGTGTCCACGCCCCGCCGCCTCGTGATCGTCGAATCACCCGCCAAGGCGCGGATCATTCAGGGGTACCTCGGTCAGGGGTACGAGGTGAAGTCCTCGGTGGGCCATATCCGTGATCTGCCACACAACGCCTCCGACGTCCCCGACAAGTACCGCGGTACCTCGTGGGCCAAGACGGGCGTGGATGTCGACAACGAATTCGCCCCCATGTACGTCGTGGCGGGCAGCAAGAAGCCCCTGGTCAGGGACCTG
>CAZCRC010000185.1:1208-4840 GCA_964500995.1 uncultured Actinomycetes bacterium | reverse complement strand
GTCGCCCGCTTGGTCCGGGCGCGGGAGCCGTACTGCCGGATGCCGGGCTGCCGCGTCGAGATCACCGACCTCGACCACGTGATCCCCTTCCCGAAGGGCGCCACGACACCACAGAATCTCGGGCCGCTGTGTCGCCGGGGCCACCGGATGAAGACCCACCTGAGATGGCGACTCAGAACCAACGACGACGACCCCGATGGGTCCTGGACCTGGACCACCCCCACCGGCATCACCCACACCGACCACCCCGAACCACCCCTCCACTGACAGTCGGTCGGTTCGGTCGGTTCGGTCAGTGCCGTCGGGAGAATAGGGAGTCATGCCCGGCGAACTGGGCCAATGTGCGCCAGACTGATGCAGGTGTCGTCGCCATCCTCCGATCGAGTCCAACTGCAGATCCCCGCATCCAGTGCCTACCTGTCACTGGCACGCGCGACAACCGCCGGGGTGTGCGCCCGACTGGACTTCCCGCTGGACCGCCTCGAGGACCTCACCCTGGCGGTCGACGAGGCCATCTCACTCCTGCTGCTCGATGCCGTTCCTGGCACCCAGTTGACCTGCTGCTGGGAGCCCCTCGACGGCGGTGTCCGCATCGACATCTCTTCCACCAGCACGTCCGGTCGGACCCCACGCACCACCACGTTCGCGTGGACGGTCCTGACCGCTCTGGTCGATGACGCATCCGCCCGGATCGCCGATGGCCGCGTGACCCTCAGCCTTGCCGCTGATCGGATCGCAGTGGGGGCGTCGTGACCGTGACCCCGCGACGTACCCGACGTTGGTCGGAACGCGACCGTGAGCGTGAACACGAGATCCTCGCGCTGTTGGCCGACATGCCCGAGGACGACCCGCGACACAAGGACCTGCGGGACGAGCTCGTCACCATGAACCTGCCGCTCGTGGAACACCTCGCCCGGCGGTTCCGGGAACGTGGTGAAGCGCACGAGGACCTGGTCCAGGTCGGCACGGTCGGACTGATCAAGGCCGTCGACCGGTTCGACGCCACCCGCGGCGTCGAGTTCTCGACATACGCGACCCCCACGATCGTGGGCGAGATCAAGCGACACTTCCGGGACAAGGGGTGGGCCGTCCGAGTGCCCCGCCGCCTGCAGGAACTGCGAATCGCCATCTCGCGCGCAACGCAGGAGTTGTCACAGACCACCGGCGGTTCCCCGACCGTAGCCGAACTGGCCGCTTACCTGGAGATCACTGAGGACGAGGTGCTGGAAGGCCTGGAGTCGGCACAGGCGTACGCCACGGCATCGCTGGACGCCGGCACCAGCAGCGATGGCGATGAATCCCTGTCCCTCGGCGACACCCTCGGCAATGAGGACAGCGCCCTGGAGCATGTGGACAACTGGGAGACCCTCAAGCCCTTGCTCATGGAACTCGATGAGCGCGAGCGTCGGATCCTGGAACTGCGGTTCGGCCAGGAATGGACGCAGTCCCAGATCGCTGACGACGTCGGCATCTCGCAGATGCACGTCTCCCGCATCCTGGCCCGGACGTTGGCGCAACTGCGCAGCAGCATGCTCGACGAGTACTGATCCCCACCGTCGAGTCGTCAGACCACCAACCGCAGCGCCCGGGGAACGGACACGATCCGCACCTGTTCCTGCGGCCCCATCGCCTCACCGTCGATCTGGACGGCAGTCGGGCGTGATGCCCGCAGCGTCAACTCCGGGATATCGCGTGCCACGAACAGCCCCTTGCGCTGCACCTCGGCGCTCCCCCACAGCAGTCGCCGGGTCCACACCAAGGACGGCAACACCCGCAGGTCGCGGATCGCGAATGCCGCAAGATCGTCATCGAACGAGGCGCCGGGGTTGGGGTTGACCGGCAATTCGCCGAAGAAGGTCCACGGCGCGGAGTTCTGCACGATGCACAAGAAGACGTGATCGACGTCCTCACTGCCCGGCCGCTCGATCGTGATGGTCGGGTTCTTGCGGTCGGTCCTGCTGAAGTATTCGCGCAATGTGATCGCGAGGTAGCGAGCCGGTGTGGCCTTCTTGCCCGCAGCGCGCTGGCCTTCCATCGCGGCGATGATCTCGGCATCCAAGCCCATCCCCACACTCATGGTGAACCAGTGATCGTCGGCCCGCCCCAAACTGATGGTCCGGTACCGCCGGTCATGGAGCCCGCCGAGCAGGACCCCGGTGGCCTCCACCGGATCTCGGGGCAACCCCGCCGATCGAGCGAGCACATTGGCTGAGCCACCGGGCACCGTCGCGAGCGCAGGAACGTGCGGTCCCGGGCCATCCACCAACATGCCGTTGACGACCTCATTGATCGTGCCGTCGCCACCCAAGGTGATCACGACGTCCAGTCCCGCCCGGAGGGCCTGCTCGCCGAGTTCCCGCGCATGTCCCTGATGGGTGGTGGTGACCATCTCCAGGTCCACGGTCGCTCGCAGCGCCGACACGATGACGTCACGCACTCTCTCGTTCGTCGTCGTTGCATTGGGGTTGACCACCAGAAGACCGCGCACGGCGCGAGCCTAGTCGCGCTCGGCGGATCGAGGTTAAGGTGAACCATGATGTCCCCCGCACGGCTTCTGACCGCCATCGTGGCCGCAGTCGAGGCCGTCGCCCTCGCCGCGTACGCGATCAGCATCGCTGCCGTCGCCCTCACGGCCGGACTCCAAGGGCCGGTGGAGGTCTCGTCGCCCACGGGGGTGGCCGTCGAGGTCATCACGTTCGCACTGTTCGCCGTGGGACTCGCGGTGGTGGCGTGGGGCCGGTGGAAGGGGCACGGCTGGTCGACGGTGCCGTTCGTGGTCGCGCAGCTGCTGGCCCTCACGGTGAGTATCCCCATGGCGACCGGAGTTCCCGATGGCCGATGGATCGGCGTGGCTCTCACGGTGGCTGCGTTGGGTGGATTGGTCGCGTTGTTGTTCGCCGGGCGTGAGGGGGACGATCCCGCGGAATCTGAAGCGGGCGCGAACCCCGTAGCAGAGGTGAACGGCCCTGACCGGCCCCACCCCGGCACCCGCGTGTGACGAACGCGACACGCTGAACCAGAGGCGCGCGGCCTAAAACTCTTGTCTGGCTCGCGGCAACCTGTAACCCTGAATGAGTCGGTCTGGAGCCGACACCGGGGACAGACGCAAGCCTAGTGCATCACTTCGTGGTCACTGACACTTGCCCCTGCCCCGCCCTGTGAGATGGATTCGCGAGCGGTGCCCGAGGGTGCCGCCTACTGAGGAGGACCGCATGGACTGGCGTCACTCTGCCGCCTGCCGTGACGAGGAGCCGGAACTGTTCTTCCCGATCGGCAACACCGGTCCTGCCCTGCAGCAGATCGACGATGCCAAGCAGGTCTGTCAGTCCTGCGACGTCCAGGAAGCCTGTCTGAACTGGGCCATCGAGTCCGGCCAGGACGCTGGCGTCTGGGGCGGCTTGAGCGAGGACGAGCGTCGCTCCCTGAAGCGTCGCCGCGCCCGCGAGCGCGCTCGGATGGCCTGAGCCCCCGTCATATCGGACACGAGATGGCCACTTCGGTGGCCATCTCGTTCTGCGTCAGGCCCTCCTCGGGCTGCGGCCACAACGGCTGATCCCCACTTCTGATCACCATCGACCCCCGCAACTGCTCAGTCACCAGGGTGCGCACGATCTGCAGCCCCAGCCCCTGCG
>CAZCRC010000185.1:0-1108 GCA_964500995.1 uncultured Actinomycetes bacterium | reverse complement strand
CGCCAACTCGTCGGCGAGATGGGTCCCCGTGGCCGGATCCACGATTCCGAACTGACGCAGACAGGAGCGTGCGTTGGGCGACGCGTACCGAATGGCTCCCTCGGCATCCAACCGGATGAGACCATCGCCGACCCGGGGGGCATCGCCGCCCAGAGTGGAGGCGCTGTGCAGCGGGAACTGTCCCCGACTGACCATGCCGAACAGCACGTCACTGGCTCCCAGGTACTGCTGTTCCAGCTCACCCAAACGGCGCTGGTCGATCTGGCTGTACCGCGCGATCACCGCGATCACCGACCCCTGGTAGGGCACCGGGATCGCTTCGATCGGCTCAGGCACCCGGGCATTGCCCAACCGGGCACCACGGTCGGCGGCCCGCCGCGCGATCTCGCTGGACTGCCACGCCCGCTCCAACGTCAATGCATGGGAGCGCGGCAGGAATGCCCGCACCGGGTCCTCGGTGACCGCTGTCGGGGCCGTCGAGGGCCGGACGTGCGCAGCCACGAACCAGCCCGCGGCATCCCACGTCCGCACGAACAGGACCAGGTCCGAGAAACTGAGGTCGGCCAGGAGTGACCACTCCCGGATCAGAACCGATAGGTGGTCCCGCTCGGCCACGGACAGTTCTGTGCGGGTCCGTAGGACGCTCTCCCAGGTGGCCATGCCCCAGTGTGTCTCACGGCCCTGGGGTGACGACAGGGCGACGACCGAAGTCCGACGCCACTGCGGCCGACACGATCGTGTCGATGTAGTCGACGACTCGGGGGCACTCGACGCCGGCCGGGGTCAACCGGGCGTCGGCCTCGGCCGTGTCAAACTGCAGCCGCAGTTCCAGGTACGGGCGATACACGAGTCCCGCCCTCAGGGTGCGGCGCAGCCGCTCCGACGGCACGAGCAGCAGCCCCGGACGGATGAACCTGCGGAACACCATGGGCGGGACCCGCAGGGGTGGTCGCCGATCCAGCAGTCGGAAGACCCGCGAGAACAACTCACCGGTGGTGGTGTCGCGCGCTGGTCCCGCCGCGACGTGGAACGTGCCACCGAGGGTCGCGGGATCGCGGGACAACGCGAGAACGGCATCGGCGACGAAGTCCACCGGCACGATGTCCAG
>CAZCRC010000184.1:0-4854 GCA_964500995.1 uncultured Actinomycetes bacterium | reverse complement strand
GAGAACGACGGCGCGAACTCGTGGCCGTGCACCACCATGTCCGATGCGTCGCGAACGCCGAGTTCGTCGATCTCGCTGAACAGATTGTCGGCGGCGTAGCGGGCAAAGACATCGGCCAGTCCTGGCTCCACCCCGATCCCGACCAGTGCCAGGCGGCCCTTGGCCTGCCACTCGTCGGCTTTGGCGAACTGGTCATCGCCCAACTTCACCCCGGTGAGCTCGTACGGGCGCTCCGGGTGCTTGTGGGACAGGCTCATGGCCGTGTCCAGGTAGTCGGCACCGGCAGCGAAGGCGCCCTGGAAGATCGCGACCACAAATCGGGGGTCGACCACGTTGAGGACGTGAGTGATCTGGTGGGCCCGGCACAGGTCGGCGATCGCCTGTGGGTCAGAGGCGTCGACTTGGGCGGCGGTGAACCGGTCGTCACGAATCCGATCGACGAGCGCTTGGGCCCGCTCCTTGTCGTAGTCTGCGACCACTATGTGTTCGAAGAAGTCGCGTCGTGCTGCGATCAGGGCGGCGGAGGATCCGACTCCTCCGGCGCCCACCATCAGAATGCGCATGTCTCTCCTTGGAGCGCAGCGAGCGCCGCTGTCCGGCGGGGCAGGCTACGGAATCTGGCATATGGATGCTGGTCATCCTACGCTTTCCGTTGCCACAAGGGAACCGTAGCGCGGCGATCATGAGGTGGCGTGGTGGACGAAGTACTGGAACCACAGATTGACGACATCCAGGACAAGGGCCTGGAGCACAACGCCGTCGGACTGCTCGGTAGCGTCACCATCGGTCTCGCGTCGACTGCCCCCGCCTTCTCCCTGGCCGCCACCGTGGGCTACCTGGCCCTTGAGGTCGGCAACTACGCCCCCGCGGCCATCGTGGTCGCCTTCATCCCGATCATCTTCATCGCCATCGCCTACCGCGAACTGAACCGGGTGATCCCCGACTGCGGGACAACCTTCACCTGGGGCACGAAGGCCTTCAATCCCCGAGTCGGCTGGATGGGGGGCTGGGGGGTCGCGGTCGCCGGTGTGATCTTCATGGCCAACGCCGCGGACATCGTCGGGATCTACGCCGTTGAGCTGTACGGCGCCCTGACCGGCAATCCCGATCCCTCCGAACTCGCGGACGACAAGATCGTCGTCGCTGCCATCGGCGTGCTGTTCATCCTGGTGATGAGTGCGATCAACTACCGGGGCATCGAGGGCGGCGCCCGGATGCAGTACTTCATGGTCGCGGTGCAGTTCTTGGCGCTGGCGGCCATCATCGTCGCGGCGTTCTGGCACGTGTCGCAGGGGACGCAGAACCCCGACGCCGAGCCGTTCTCCTTGTCGTGGTTCGATCCGTTCCAGATCGACAGTTTCAGTGCGTTCGTGCAGGCGGCCCTGCTGGCGATCTTCATCTTCTGGGGTTTCGACACCACCCTCGCGATCAACGAGGAGACGACGGACAGCGAGCGCACGCCTGGGCGGGCGGCGGTCCTGAGCACCGTCATCCTTCTCGGCACCTATGTCCTCGTGACGGTGGCATTGCAGATGTACGCCGGCGTCGAGAAGTCCGGCCTCGGGTCCAAGAAGAACGCCGACGACGTGTTCGCGGTCGTCGCCGAGCCGTTGCTGGGCAGTTGGGGCTTGCCGCTGCTGCTGCTCGCCGTCTTGCTCAGTGCGGCGGCCTCGATGCAGACCACCATCATGCCCACGGCTCGGGGGACCCTCGCGATGGGTGTCTACAAGGCCCTACCGGCCAAGTTCGCCGACGTCCACCCGCGATTCAAGTCGCCGTCCTTCTCCACGGTCGTCATGGCCGTCGTCGCCATCGTGTTCTACCTGGGTTTCAAGTACATCAGCGAGGACATGCTCGCCGACACGATCCTGTCGATCGGATTGGCGATCGCGTTCTACTACGCCATCACCGGCTACTCGTGCGTGTGGTACTTCCGCAAGGACGCCCTCACAGGGGTGCGGGAGTTTCTGACGCTGTTACTGATGCCGTTGCTGGGGGCGCTGATCATGACAGCGGTCTTCATCAAGAGCGCGATCGACATGTACAACCCGGACTACGGCTACACCGTCCTGTTCGACATCGGGGGTGTCTTCGTCATGGGCATCGGCGCCTTGCTCGCCGGTGTCGTCTTCATGATCATCTGGAACATCCTCGCGCCACCGTTCTTCCGCGGTGAGACGCTGCACCGTGACACGCCCGTCCTGGTTCCCGACGAATGAGCCGGAGCAGCGGCGGCTGGAAGGGCGCCACCGCACCCGAGGATCACGTGGAGCTGCCGGCCGTGGGCGACCGGCTCCCGCGGCCGATCTTCGTCGGGGGCATGAGCCGGAGCGGAACGACGGTGATCGGCAAGGGACTGCTCAACCGCCACTCGACGATCTCGGTCACCCGTCCGGCGGAGATGTGGTTCCTCACGAATACCGGCGGCCTGTGCGACATCGTCGATTCCGCCGAGGGGGCGGGGTCTCGTGCGAAGGTCACTCTCAACGCCCTGCGTCGTGGCCGGGTCTCGCCCCTGGCTGCGTTCCGCGAGCGGATGGAGGGTTTCTGGTACCAGCGGGATTGGTGGAAGGACGGCCGCAGCATCGGCCTGGGCAAGTCCGTGAACCGTGAGCAGTTGACCGAGGCGCTCGACCGCTTCGAGGAAGCGTTCCGGACCGATCCCCGCGAAGCCGGTCGCCAGTTGGCTGCGGACCTGATCGACCCCACAACGCGCCGTCGAGGCAAGCAGCGTTGGGTGGACACCACCCCGGACAACGTCCACCGGGCCGAGGCGTTATACCGGATGTTCCCCGACCTCACGGTCATCAACATGATCCGCGACGGACGGGACGTCGCCGCGTCGGTGGTGAGCCGGGGGTGGGGTACTGACGACTACGACACGGCACTGCAGGAGTGGGCGGACCGCATGCTCGCGGGGCATCGGGCGTTGTCAGCCGTGCCGGCCGGGCAGGCCATCACCCTGCACCTCGAGCATCTGGTGGGGTCCGAGGGCGGCGCGGACTACGCCCGGTTGCTCGCGGTCCTGGGTATCGACGACGAACCGAAGATGCGACGGTTCTTCGACCGAGAGATGAACCCCGACGCCGGTCACGCCGGCCGGTGGCGCGATGACGTGGCGCCCGCCGATCAGGCGCGGATCGACCGGGACTACGCCCGGTTGTGCGACGACCTGCGGAGCCAAGGGGTGGCGTTGCCGGAGTAGGGGTGGCGGAGGCCCGACCCCTGAGAGCTGTCGGAGGTCTTTGATGTGATGAGTCATGGCCACCTACGACCCCGACGATCTCGACCCGGAGGAGGGGCGGGTGCCGCACGTCGAGGGGCTGGAGGGGTTCGAGGAGTGGCCGTTGCCGTTGCCGGATCCGTGCTCGGGGGTGGAGTCGGCGTTCAGGGACTCGGTGTGGCGGGCGACGCGGCCGGGGTGGACTCAGCACGGCTGGGTGGACGCGGAGGTTCGGCCCGAGGTTCGGGTTCTGATGGGCCTGCCCTTGGGGCCGGCACTTCAGACGGGTCTGCTCAAGCTGGAGGCCGCCGATCGAGCCGCTGGGTTGGTGCCGGGACAGTGCGCCTATCCGCACACGATCCCGACGTTGGGTGATCGGGTCGGGGTTCCGGGGCGGCCGTGTGCGTGTCAGATCATCGTCATCGCGGCCTGGAACGCCCTGGCCTCGTGGGTCACGCAGCGCGCCGACGATGCCGTGGTGGCGGTCGCGTGCCACGAGCCGTTCCAGCAGCCGATTGATGAGGAGCGGCCGGAGTTCGGGGTGATCACGGATCCGGGGGTCGAGGAGATCGCCACCGCCCTGCGGCTCTCCCCGGTGAGTACCCGCAATCGGGTCGCTGGCATGCGACGGGTCGCCTCACTCCCGCGGCTCCACGCCGCAGTCCGAAGCGGAACCATCATCGGGTGGCATGCCTCGTGCTTGGCCACGGATCTGCGGCACGTGTCGGAGGCGGGTCAGGTGCGGGTGTTCGATCACCTTCTGGACCGCCTCGCTGTCCGCAGGGAGAAGGGGTTGCGGGAGTGGACGTTGTCGGATCTTCGGTTGTGTGTGAAGCGCTACGTCGCCCGCCTCGGCCTCGACCTCGCCGCGCAACGTAAGGAGTGCCACCGCAACCGCGGCGTCCGGATCCGGTCCCATGGCGATGGCGCGGCCACGATCAGCGCCGACCTCGCCGACGATGTCGCGGCGCGGATCTTCAATCGGCTCACCGCGTTGGCGTACGGCCTCGACGGCGCCTGCGACGGCGACGAGGGTAAGCGCAGTCTGGAGCAGCGGCGGGCGGACGTGTTCACCGACTTGCTGCTCGACTCACCCTTCGGCCAAAGCCTTGATCAGAGCGGCGTGGCCACGGTTCCGGCCGGGTTGGAGGTCGCTGTGGTGATCGACCTGCCGACGCTGCTGCGCATGGCTGATCACCCCGGTGAGATGCCCGGCAGCGGTGGGGGTCCGGTGGCTGCGGAGATCGTGCGGCAGTTGGCTGCGGACTCGAAGTGGCGGGCCTGGATCACCGGCACGACGAAGGCCGGTACCCAGGTCGTGGCCACCAGCCCGGGTACCTACCGTCCTGGGGATGCTCTGGCTCGGTTGATCCGGGCACGGGAGCCGTACTGCCGCATGCCCGGTTGCCGTTCCAGCATGACGGATCTGGATCATGTGATCCCGTTTCCCAAGGGCAAGACCACCCCGCAGAACCTCGGACCCGCGTGTCGACGGCATCACCGGATGAAGACCCACACCCGCTGGCGGCACGTTTCGAACCCCGACGACCCCGATGCGTCCAACCTCGGTGACTCCTGGACCTGGACCACCCCCACCGGCATCACCCACACCGACACCCCCGAACCACCAC
>CAZCRC010000183.1:0-4868 GCA_964500995.1 uncultured Actinomycetes bacterium | reverse complement strand
GGGACCCGGATCCGCAGGCGGCCCGGATGGATCCGGAACTGCAGCGGAGTCGGCAGGTCCAGCGCCTCACCGTCGATACCGCAGAACGCGTGGCCGGACCGAGAATCCACCACGAACTCGTCGGCCTCGAACTGGTGGATGTGCGGGTCGCGTCCGCCGAGTCCCAGGCTTCCCCGCGCCATCATGGCGGCAGCTTCGGCCCCCGTGCGCGCGTTGACGGCGAACACCCCGAGCTTGCCGGTGCTCAGGCTGCGCCGCTGGGACACATCGAGTTTGGGTCCGAGGACGTACGGGTTGTTCGATACCAGGATCAAGAAGGCTCCGTCGACCGCTGTCCCATCGGGAGTCGCGAACTGCAGGTCGAAGGGTTGCTGCTGTTTGCCGAGAAGTTCCGGCAGCAAGGACTTACTGGTCTCGACCTTGGCGTCGCGGTAGCCCTCCTCCTGAACGATTGTGGCGTAGACCCCCATCGACACGTTGTTCACGAATAGCCGGTCTGCGACCGTCGCGTGGTCGATGCGTCGTTCGATGGCGTCGGTGAAGGCGATGAGCCCCGCACTGGGATCGGCCCGATCCAGGCCGAGGTCCAAGGCGAAGTGGTTGCGGGTTCCGGCAGAGATGCACACGAACGGCAGGTCGCTGTCCGCGGCTACCGACGCGACCAAGGCCTGCGAACCGTCGCCGCCGGCCATACCGAGGCAGTCCGCTCCGCGGGCGACAGCGTCGCGCGCCAACTGCTCCAGGTCGTCGCCCTTGTTGAGCATGATCACTTCGACGCCCAACTGCTGTGCCTTGGCGACGATGTCGAACTTCTCGACTTTGCCGCCGCCGGACTTGGGGTTGGCGATGAGGACCGGGCGGGCCGGACGGGGTGCTTCGATCCCGTCAGCCTCATGAAGGCCCCGGACCAGGGCGAGGCGCGCCTGTCCTACCGCCACGGCGAAGAGAGCCAGGACACCCACGATGACCAGGAATCGCATCTCGGTTCCGGAGATCACGCCGACCACCGCCACGGCCAACGCGATGAGCCCGAGCACGGCCACCACCGCACCGATCCCACGTCGCGGCATCTGCTCGGTGACGACCCACCAGCCGCCGCCACCCGCCAAAGCCAGTCCCACGATTCCCAGCACCAACATCGCGGGATTGCGGAACAGCACCGCAAGGATCAGGAGCGTCAAGACCGCACCCGCCCCGAGCGCCACGATCGCCTGGACCCGATGTTTCATTGCGGGAGCGCTGCTCATATGTTCAGCCCCGACCGGGGTGTGTCACGGTCACCGACCGAATGGCCACCCCCGGCGTCCCCCCGGTGGGGGTGAACTGGGTGCGGACCCGCAGCCGGGAGGCCGTGACGGGTCGTTCCATCCGGCACGTCACCCGCACCGTTCCACCATCGTCGCTCACGTGGGCGTTCCAACACACCGGGGTCCGCCCAGAGGGGGTGCGGCGGTCAGCCAGGACCGACAGGACCCCCGCATCGGGCACCCGGACCCGGACCATGACCACGCGGCGGGTTCCCGTCACAGCCGACACAGCGGGGTGGTTGGGCAGTGCCTGGGCGCCAGTACTCATCCGCGCTATCCGATTGCCGCTCAGTTCACCGAACCAGACGTCCCCACCCGGCCCTGCTGCGATCCCGTGCGGCGCAGCCCCCGCCGAGATTCCGTTGCTGAATTGGCGCACCGTCCCCTTGGTCGAGATCCGTGCCACCTGATTGGCCTCGGGTTCGGTGATCCACAGATGACCGTCGGCACCCGCCGTGATGCCCAATGGCTCAGACCCAGGGGGCAACTGAGTCATCTGACGGACCCGGCCGGACGTCGCGATCCGGGCCACCCGGTCCGACGTCGGCTGCGTGAACCACAGGTTGCCGTCTGGCCCCACCGCGATCATCCAGGGCGCAGACCCCGCACCCGTCGGGAACGGTGTCACCTTGCCCGTCGGTGTGATGCGGGAGATCTGGTCGGCGCCGGGTTGGGTGAACCACAGATTGCCGTCGGGTCCGGTGGTGATGAATTGCGGCGCCGACCTGATTCCGCGACTGAACTCGGTGACTTTGCCCGTGGGTGTGATGCGACCGATGCGGTTGACCCCGATGTCGGTGTACCAGACGGCTCCGTCGGGACCCAGGGTCATGAACTGTGGTTGCGCTCCGGGACTCATGCCGCGGCTGAACGTGGTCACGTCCCCGGTGGGGGTGATGCGCCCGATCTGGCCGCTGGTCGCCAGCGTGAACCAGACGTTGCCGTCGGCACCGATCGCCATGCCGCGGGGCCCGGCGTCCGGTGCGATCGCGCTGCCGAACTGCGTCACCGCTCCGGTCGGGGTGATCCGCCCGAGGCTGTTTCCGAAGAACTCCGCGAACCAGACCGCACCGTCAGGAGCGGCCACCAGGTCGGCGAGTCCAGCGTTGGGACTGATCCCCTCGGAGTACTGGGTGACGTGACCGATGGGATCGGCCGCCACCGCGTGATTCGACGAGGCTGCCGCGCTACCGAACGCCAACACCGCAGCGGTCACGAGCGGCACCGTTCCACGTGGCACGCGCATCTGCAGCCTTCCGTCGGCCTGAACTGATCGTAGGTCGCGGCGGCGTCCGGTGTCCTCACCAGCAGACGCCTCAGTCGCGTGGCTGCCACCGGAAGAATGCCAACGCGAGTACCAGGCCGAGGACACACCAACCCGCCAGTACCAGCGCGACGAGTCCGAGCTCCCACGACCCTGCCACTTCCAGCGCGGCCGCTGCTTCGGGCAAGAAGACACTGCGCATTCCCTGCGTCATCCACTTGAGCGGGAATAGGGAGGCGAAGGTCTGCATCCACGTCGGAAGATCGCTGAACAGGAAGAACACACCGGACGTGAACTGCAGGACCAGCACGATCGGGGACACGATGGCGGACGCGCCCCGCGCCGTCTTGGGCACGGCCGAGAACGCCAGACCACACAGCGTGCACGAGATCAGGCCCAATACCGACACCCACCCGAATGTGAACCATTGCTGGCCGGTACTGGGTAATTGCAACTTGAAGAACAGCACACCGACGACGATCAGGATCGTGACCTGTCCGATGTAGATCAGAAAGACCGTAGCGATCTTGCCGATGAAGTAGGCGGTCTTGGGCATCGGAGTGGCTCGCAGCCGCTTCAGAGTTCCGTCCTCGCGCTCCAACGGGATCGAGATGGCGAGGTTCTGGAACGACGTGTAGACCACGCCGGACGCGATCATGCCGGCGACGAAGTACTGCGCGAACGTGATGTCCAGACCTGCTCCCAACTGCTGCGCCCCGAAGACCGAGCCGAAGATCACCAGCAACAGCACCGGCAGCGAGAAGTTCCAGATCGCCGAGTCCCGGTCCCGGAAAAAGCTCTTGAGTTCCACGCTGATCCGGCGCCGCCCGATCGCGAGGGCACCGGGCGGCTCCGCTGCCTGTCGCGCTCATACCAGGTCCTCCTGCAGATCGTGGCCGATCATGGACAGGTAGATGTCCTCGAGGCTGGGTCGCACGACTGCCAACTCGGGTATCTCGCCACCGAACTGCTTGGAGAGCCGACCCACCAGGTCCGTGGGGGTATCGGTGTACTCATGACGGACCTGCCCGTCCTGGGACCAGGACACCCGGGCCTTGCCGTCCTGCCGCCCCCCCAACGACTCAGGCGCGTCGCAGGCAATCACGCGTCCCCGCGAGATCACGGCACGATCGCTGCGGTCATCGGCCCATGGTGCCAGCAACGGGCCAACACTCTCGGCAGTGGCTACGCTGCCCGCACGGGGTCTCGGTCAGCGACAGGAGCCGGCTAATGCGCATTCGTTCGTCCTCGACAGCGATGGTGGGTGTGCTCGCCACGGCGGCACTTGGCGCGAGCCTCACCGCGGCCACCGCCGACACACCAGCAACGCCACTCACGGAACGGCAGTTGCAGGCCGCGTCGCTGCAGCTCGCCGACGTGCCCCGATCGTTCAGCGAAGACCCCCAGTACGAGTCCTCGTACTCACAGCCGGGTCACACCGCACGCTTCGAGATGTGTGTGGACAAGGACGGCCACAAGGTGTTCGGCCGCCGGCCCCTGCAGCGTGAGAACGCGACCGTCGCGCTATCCCAGACCGGAAGCGGTGAGAACATCACTGCCGCCCGCGTCGTCAGCACTGACATCTATGGCTACCGCTCCCCCGACGCGGCGCGCTCGGCGTGGAAACAGATGAAACAGGACCGCTCCCGATGTGAACCGGACTTGGTCAAGAACCTGCCCTTCCAGGGGGTGGCCATCGACATCCATGTGGAGCAGACCATCAAGCAACTGGGACGGCATCGGGGCAGCCGCGGCTGGAGTCTGGAGCAGGACGTGTCCACCGAGATCGGCGCCGGCACCAACGCCCAGCAGATCGCGATCTTCGTCGACGGCTACACGGTCTACCGGCGTCACGGGACCACGATCACCCGGGCGCAGTTCGCCAACTACGACCAGGAGTCGCTGGCGTCTGTCACCCTGACGCCGCAGTGGCGGTCATTCACCCGCCAGCAAGCCCGAGTGATGGTGAACCGGATCGCAGCCCTGCCGGGCCAGTAGTCGGCCCGAAGCGCGGTCGCTCAGCGACGCTTGACCACCTCGCACGATCCAGCGACTTTGTCCTTGCGGTCGGCCACGACTCGGTCACGCCCGGAGCCGCAGTCGATGCGGTCCTTCGTGCCGTCCTTGGCCTTGACGACGTCCTTGCCGGGCCCCGCGATGATCGAGTCAGCCCCCGGACCGCCGCTGACCCGGTCGTTGCCCTTGCCAGCGTTGATGCAGTCGTTACCCGCGAGTCCAGAAATGCGGTCGTTACCGCCCTTACCCGTGATGCGGTCACTGCCCGCTGTTCCGCGCAG
>CAZCRC010000182.1:0-4871 GCA_964500995.1 uncultured Actinomycetes bacterium | reverse complement strand
GCCCGGTGGGATCGGTGATCGATGCGTTGGGTGCGGCATCGGCGGCGGTGCCGAGGGCGACGATGCTGGCGACGTTCTCGGTGCCGGGGCGGATGCCCCGTTCCTGTGAGGCGCCGAGCAGGACTGGCCGGATCGGGGTGCCGCGTCGGATGTAGAGGGCACCGACGCCTTTGGGAGCGTTGACCTTGTGGCCCGCGATGGACAGCAAGTCGACGTTGAGGTCGTCGACGTGCACGGGGATCTTGCCGATCGCCTGGGCGGCGTCGGTGTGCATGAGCGCCGCTGCGGCGTGGGCGGCTTCGCCTGCCTCGGCGATGGGCAGCAGTGCGCCGGTCTCGTTCTGGGCGAGCATGAGCGTGACGAGGGCGACGTCGGGGGTCATTGCAGCGGGCAGGATCGATGGGTCGATACTGCCTTCGCGGGTGACGGGCAGGCGGTCGATGGTCCAGCCCTGGGTTTCCAGGCGGTGCAGGGGTGCCACGGTGGCAGGGTGCTCGACGACCGAGCTGACGACTGTTCGCCCGGACGTGGTCAGCGCCTGGGTGGTTCCTCGGATGGCGAGGTTGTTGGCTTCGGTGCCGCCGGAGGTGAACACGATCTCGTCGGGGTGGCACCCGATCAGGTCGGCGAGTTGCTCGCGTGCGGTGTCGACCGCCGCCCGTGCCCGGCGTCCAGAAGCATGGTCGCTGGATGGGTTGCCGTACTCCTCGCGCAGGTACGGCAGCATCGCGTCGATGACGCCGGGCAGCAGGGGTGTGGTCGCGTTGTGGTCCAGGTAGATGACCTCGCTCATAGCCATCTCCTCATGACGTTCTGTTCGAAGGCGACCTTGCCCCAGTGCCAGCGCCGCGCTGGAGCCTTCATCGCCACGACGGGTGAGGGGTCGGCGTAGAAGTCGCCGGACCCGTAGGCGGCGCGCCCGTTGCCGGTTTCGATGAAGCATCCGCCGTGGCCGTCGAACCGGCTGGTCTCACCGGATCCGGTGATGGTGGCCGCGACGCTGTCGGCAACGGCGTGGGCCTGTGCGTGAGCGAAGACGCCGGCGCGTGGGAGGGGTTTGCCGATGCCCAGCACGATGTGGGTGTTGTCCCCGATCGCGTGCACCTGGTCGAAGTGGGTGGCCAGCGTGTGCGGGTCGGCGTGGTTCCAGCCGTCGGCTTCGGCGAGGGCCGAGTCGGCAACGACCCGGGGTGCGGCGATGGGAGGCATGTAGATGAGCAGGTCGGTGTCCTCGGACTGGTCGCCGAAGTGGATCTGGCCGGGTTCGACTGCGGTCACCTGAGTCTGTGCCTGGTAATCGATGCCGCGTGCGGCGAGGATCTGCTGCACTGCGGCGGACACGTTGGCGCCGGCGACTGGCATCGGTGCGGGTTCGGCGCTGCGGACCGCGACCTGGACCCGGTCGCGCACTCCCCTCTTGCGCAGGCCGGCGTCGATCAGTAACGCCGCTTCGTAGGGTGCGGCGGGGCACTTGTACAGCGGGGCCGCGGTCAGCACGGTGACGCGACCGGAGGTGATCCGTGCCAGTTGGGGTGCAAGGCGCTGCGCCCCGGGCAGGGTCGCGAAGGTGTGGCCGTTGTCGGCCAGGCCGGGAATGCGATCGGTGGCCCAGTCGGCGCCGAGGGCGACGACCAGATGATCGACCGGCTTCAGGTGGCGGCCGGAGACGGTCACGATGCGCGTGGCGGGATCGATGCGATCAACATTGCCGATGATCACTGCGATGCCGCGCCGCTCCAATCGTTTCAGCGGCGACGTGACCTGCGCGGGTCGCCGAGCCCCCGTCATCACCCACAGGTAGGACGCAGCGAACGAGAAGTCGTCCTCGCGATTGACCAGTACGACTCGGTGCTGGCGGTCCAGGCGGCGGCGCAGCCGGTTGGCCGCCACGCCACCGACGCCACCGCCGAGGACCAGAACGGTCTGCGCACGCCCGGCCATCAGAAGACCAGCACCTTGTCCGCGGCCAGGGTCGCGTCGGTCAGGGCCGCCATGGTGGAGCGGGTGGCGTCCTCGATGAGCATCTGTTCAGTGATGCCGCGGGCATCCATGCAGGTGCCGCAGCACAGGATTTGACCGCTGCTACGCGTGACGGGGCTGAGCATCCGGTCGAGTTTGTAGTAGCCGTCGGGGGTCTTCTGCCCGGCCATGGCCGCGGTCACGCCGTCACCCATGAGGAACACAGTGACGTCGACCCCGTCGCGTTTGGACATCGACGCTGCGAGGCGGATGGCGGTGTAGGTGGAGTCCAGGCCGTAGGCCGAACCGTTGATGATCATCAGGACGTTCATGGTGTGTTTCCGTCTCGTGGGGGGTCCTTCGATGGGTGGGCAGCGTCGTTGGTCGTGTCGGGGTGATGCAGCCAGCGCAAATGTTCGCGCGGGCCGAGCAGGTCCAGTCGGCGCCACAGGACGCTGCCAGGTACTGCTTGGCTGGGGTGGCAGGCGACCGCCAGTTCTTGGGTGGAGCGGTCCACGTCGATGACGAGGTCGACCTCCGCTGCGGGGTGGCCACTGAAGCTGGCACTGGCCTCGGTGTTCAGGGTGGCGGCCACGTCAACGGGGAGGGTCCAGGCCAGCACTGGGATGCCACGTGGGCCGGCGTATCCGAGGGCGGCCTCGGTGGCGCGCTGATGGTCGGGGTGCCCAGTGATGCCGCTGGGGTCGAAGACCACGACGCCGTCAGGAGCCGAACCGTCCGCAAAGGTCGTGATCTCGGCGCGGAGGTCGTCCAGCGGGACGTCGGCGAGTGCCCCGTCGGGATACTCCCGCAGGCCCACGCGAGTGAGGCGAAGGACCTCCGCTGCACGCTGCAACTCCTGTGCACGCACTTGCGCGAGGTCGCCCGCAACGCCCCTTACGGTCGAGGCCTCTCCCCGCGTCAGGCACAGGACCGACACGTCGCTGCCGGCCGCGGCGAACGCCGCCAGGACCGCGCCCAGCCCGAACGACTCGTCATCCGGATGCGCCACAACCGCGAGAACGCGACGCCACCGCGGCAGCACCGCGCCGTGACCGAAAGACGGTGTCATGGCGCCCCCTCTGTTCAAGGGTCTGATTGAATAGCTAAGGTATCAGCGGCCCCCGTACTATTCAAGTGAACCATTGAGGAGTTGGTATGGAGCCCCGCGAGCCCGAGGACACTATGGAGCCCCGCGAATACAAGGACACTGTGTTCGGGCACTTCGCGCGCATCGGGGCTGCCTTCGGGCACGCCAAGCGGGTGGAGATCGTTGACGTCCTCGCCCAAGGGGAGCGCACCGTCGAATCCTTGGCTGACCAGATTTCGGCCAGCGTTGCCAACACCTCGCGGCACCTGCAGATCCTCGCCGGTGCCGGACTGGTCACCCGGCGCGTCGAGGGAACCTCGCGGGTGTACCGACTCACCGACCCAGCCGTGGAGGTCGGCTACCGCAGTCTGGTCGCCCTTGCCGAACAGCACCTCGCGGAAGTCGCCGCGTTGAGCGACGCCTTCTTCGCGCAGGCCGACGGCGCTCGACCAGTCAGTTTCCCGGAGTTCGACGAGATGACCCGATCGGGCCACGTGATCTTGGTGGATGTCAGGCCAGCCAGCGAGTTCGCTGCCGGGCACGTCGATGGGGCAGTCAACATTCCCGTGGCGGATCTCGCCAACCGCATCAATGAGCTGCCTGCCGACGCCAATATCGTCGCCTACTGTCGCGGTCCCTACTGTGTGATGGCGTCCACGGCGGTGTCCCGCCTGCGTGAGTCCGGCTTCGAGGCCGCGCGCCTGGAGGGCGGTTACCCGGAATGGCGTGACGCCGGCCGCCCCATCGCCACACGGGAGTCGGCGTGACGGGGCCAGCGGAAATGCCTGTCAAGGACTACGACGAGTTGTCGGTGTTCCAGCCGGCCAACCTGCTGCGCGAAGCGCGGCGGCAGAAGGACCTGCCCGACCTGGCCGTTCCTCGAGTGTGCCTACTCGATCCGGACGGTGACATCGCCACCCACCTGGAGATGTCCGGTATCGCGCACAAGCACCCGGGATGGGCCTGCTACCACACTGACATGTGGGTCACCGAGGTCTGCGGCACGCCCATCGGCGTCGTAGGGCGCGCCGTGGGGGCCCCCTTCGCTGTGCTCGTCGCCGAACAGTTGTTCGCGAGCGGCGCCGAACTCGTCATCTCGATCACTTCGGCGGGTCAGCTGCAGCCGCTCGCTGAACCGCCGTACTTCGTCCTCATCGAGGCGGCCCTCCGCGACGAGGGTACGAGCCTTCATTACCTGCCACCGGGCTCCTGGAGTCGAATCCCCCGCCACCTTGGACAAGCCCTCATGCCCACCCTCGACAACCTCGAAGAGCCGGTCATCACGGCACGCGCCTGGACCACAGACGCCCCGTACCGCGAGACACCAGCGGCCATCGCGTCGGCGGTCGCACTGGGTGCAGCCTGCGTCGAGATGGAGGCCGCCGCGCTCTACGCTCTCGCCGAGTCTGGCCGTCACGACATCGTCTGCATCGCGCACATCACCAACACGATGGCCGCGACCGGCGACGACTTCGAGAAGGGCGACGCCAACGGCGTGCACGCAGCCCTGGCGCTCACCGGCCACCTGGCCCGCCCGATGAGGTTCCTCCATTCAAGAAACCCGCTGTAGGTCGGTGGTTGCCATGGTCAGTGATGGACAAGTTGAGCGCAGCGTCGTCGGGCTGCGGCTGATGTCGCGGTATGGGAGGTCAGCCGGGTGGCGATCGGACATGATGGCCGTGTCCCCTGGCCGATGGGGGCGTCAGCAGGAGACGAGAGGAGACCTGATGTCCGATGTGTCCGAATTCCCCGTGCCCACCGACGACGAGATCGGCCCGGCGATGGTCACCGAGCTCAGCAGGTTCCCCGCGCTCAACATCCA
>CAZCRC010000181.1:2782-4882 GCA_964500995.1 uncultured Actinomycetes bacterium | reverse complement strand
CATGTGGAACGAGCCGTACAGCAAGTGGCAGCAGGGGAGCGCCCTGAAGGGCTGACATACTGGACGACATGACGGGCCCGACGTCACCGCCGCGCGCGATCGCTGTGGGGGTCACGGCGATGGCCGTAGTGACCGTCTGGACCGTGCTCGCAGGTGCCGCGGCCGACCCGCAACTTCCCGGACTCTCCCTGTGGGTGCTGGGCAGCGCCATGGTCACTGCGGCGATCCTGCTCATCGCCTATCGGGGGCTCCATCCTGGCTGGCTGTGGTGGCGGCGGGTCACGCTCGTGTTGTTCGGGCTGACTGTTGCCTATCCGGCCTTGTGGGCCGCGCTCAGCCTCACGGCGGCCGCCGACCCCCACAGCCTGGTCACCCGAATACTGGCGACCGTCGTCACAGTCGCGCACGTGCCGGTACTTGCGTCGCTGTCCCTATTGCCGCTGTTGGCCATTCGCTATATCGGGCACGGATCATCCCCCCGACTGATTGCGATACTCGTGTGCCTGGCAGCGACGACTGGCGTTCTTCTGGCCGTCTTCGCCCCACCGATGTCACCGGCTGGTCTCGAGCCACTCGTGGATTTTGCTCCCGCGGTGGCGGTGGGAATGGGCCTCAACCTCGTATTCCTGGCCTCGACGCTGGTGGGACCCGTGGCGGCCACCCGAGCCGCCCGCTCAGCCACCGGTGAGGCTCGTTCGCGGTTGGTCCTTGTCGCAGTCGCTGCCCTCAGTGGGCCCCTTCTGGTCCTGGGATGCGGCGTGCTCGGTGGTGTGGCAGCAGGCTCGCCGGACTCGCACGTGCCCGCCGTTCTTCTGCTGTGCGGGATGAATGCCGCTTTGGCCGCCGTCGTCGTAGGCACGTCCCGAGCCCTGCGAACACCTCTGGCCCTCGGCCCTCGATCTTTGTCCCGCATCGCGATGGTGATGGTCGCGTGGTCGGCCGGACTCGTAGCCGTCACCGTCGTGCTCCTCGTCGACCCGGAGGGGGCCCTCGGCGGAGTCGTGGCGGCGGGATTGGCGGTGGCTGTGATGCTCAGCATCCGCCCCCTCGAGGCATGGGTGGCACGTGTCCTGGTCGCGCCGGCCCAGGATGCCCATGACCGAGCCCCGGCGCAGTTCACGCAAACCTCGCGGTTGCAGGAAACCATCGACGGCGTCTCTGTGAAACCGTCCCTGGAGCCGGAGCAGGCCGCCCAGGAGTGCAACAAGGATCTCGGGCTAGCTGTCCTGACTCCTCGTGAGCGCGAGGTGCTCGGCCTTCTGGCGGAGGGACTCTCCAACTCCGGCATCGCAGCCCGGCTCGTCCTGTCCGAGCGCACAGTGGATGCCCACCTGCGATCGGTCTTCAGCAAACTCGCCCTGCCCGACTCGACGCATGCCAACCGTCGCGTGCACGCCGTCCTGGCCTGGAATCGGACCCGGTGAGCGGCCGATCACCCTGGAAGGTCCTCGCGGAGTGGAGTTAGGCGGTTTCGCCGATGCCGTCATGCGCCGGATTTCCTAGCGTCAGGGGCGTCCAACCCCGAAACGTGGAGGTTCCGCCCGTGTCCCGTCGCATCCTGCTGCTCATCGCCTTGATCTGGTTGCCCTTCCTCATGCTGCCGGTGTTCGCTGCCTTCGGTGACACGAGCTATCCGCACATCGCCTTTCACGTCTTGGCTATCCCCATGCTCGTGGCGGCCCTTGTAGTGACTCGTGGGTTGCTGCGCGAGACCGATGCCGGTGCTCGGCTGTGGCTGCTCCGGGCACTGTTCGTGTTCGTAGCGCTCGCGATGGTGGGTCAAGCCGCCGAACTTGTGACCGCCATCGTGCGATTCGCGCAGGACGGCTTTGTCAACCGGGATACCGCCGATATCTGGGTGTCCGGCCCGCACTTCCATGCCGCGAACCTGACGATTCCGTCGATGATGCTGGCGATGATCACCGTGCTCGTATTCGCAGTGACGGCCGTTGTGCAAGGACGATCCCGGGCTGACTCGGCCGCTCACGGCGGATAGTGCGGTGGCGCCCCTCGCGACCTCTGATCGTGGCGTGAGACGCTGATGCTGCATATCGGCGGCGAGGGGTAGGGAGCATTGTGAACATTGCCATCTTGGGCACC
>CAZCRC010000181.1:0-2772 GCA_964500995.1 uncultured Actinomycetes bacterium | reverse complement strand
ACTGAAGAACGCGGGACTCTGAGTTGGTTTGAATCCCTCTCCCCGCGGGCGGGGGGAGGGGGCACCGGCGGCGTGGCCCGGACATTGGCCCCAGCCATCTCGGCTCGCGGGCATCACGTTGTGATGGGCACCCGCGATCCAGCCGCGACCCTTGCTCGCGTTGGCCAGGACGGGGCCGCGTCCTTCGCTGACTGGGCGGCGCAAAACCCCGAGATCACGTTGGCGACCTTCTCCGAGGCTGTTGTCGACTCGCAGGCGATTCTGCTGGCAGTGCCCGGCAGTGCGGCTGTGCAGGTCCTACACGCTGCCGGTACTGCTGCGTTGGGCGACAAGATCCTGCTGGACATCACCAACCCGCTGGACTTCTCCGACGGGTTCCCCCCGACGCTGTTCATCAGCAACACCGACTCGTTGGGGGAGACCCTCCAGCGTGAGTTCCCACAGGTGCGCGTCGTCAAGACCCTCAACACGGTCAATGCGGCCCTCATGGTGGCTCCGGGGGATTTGGCCGCGGGTGATCATTCCTTGTTCGTCAGCGGCGACGACGAGGCCGCCAAGCGGCAGGTCATCACTTGGTTGGGGGAGTGGTTCGGCTGGCAGGACGTCATCGACCTCGGCGACATCACCACAGCGCGCGGGACAGAGCAACTCCTGGCCCTGTGGGTCCGCCTCCTGGGGACACTCGGCACGCCGAGATTCCAGTTCAAGATCGTTCGGTGATCTGTCCCCAAGGCTCCGGAACAGGAAACATCGAAACGCGAGTTCTCCCTGCCCGCTCCGTCGGATCTGAAGACGGCGCACGTCGTGCTCGGGGCCGAACGGATGGCGGAAGCTCTCAGTGGCTACATGACGAAGGGGCCTCCCCAACGGGAGGCCCCTTCGTTGTCTGAGTAACCGGTCAGCTGGGCTGATCGCCCTCGCTGTCCGACTGCGGCCGGTTGCTCGTGGGGCCACCGACGCGGTGCAGCACCGAGCCGTCGTGTGCCACCTCGAGGGTGTCTTCCTCGGCGAACACCGGCGCCTCAAGCGCGGCGTCGTGCGCGACATGCTCCTCGGCGTGGGCGATCTCTTCGGCCGATGGCTTGGCGATCGTGTCACCGAACAGGAACTGCGACACCTTGGCTCGGCGCTTGTCGCTCTTGAGCTTCGGATTGCGGACTCCGGAACTGTCTGCCTCGGGCGGCTGGGGGACCGGGCGGATCTCCGGCTTGGCCACGATCTTGGCCCGCTCGTCGTCGTTGAGCGGTGCGTGGATCTCGATGAACTCGCCGTGGGGCAGCCGCATGATCCGACCGGTCTCGCGACCGTGCAGAAGCTTCTCGCGGTCCCGGCGCTGCAGGGACAGGCAGATGCGCTTGGTGATCAGGAACGCGATCGGGGGCAACACGATCAACGAGATCCGAAGGAACCAGATGATCGAGTTGATCGACAAGTCGAATCCGACAGCGATCACATCGTTGCCACCACCGATCCACAGCAGGGTGTAGAAGGTGATGGCCATGACGCCGAGTCCGGTTCGCGTCGGGTTGTCGCGGGGACGATCCAGCAGGTGATGCTCCCGGTTGTCTCCGGTGGCCCACCGTTCGATGAACGGGTAGGCGATCAGCAGCGTCGTGATGATGCCGGGGATCACGAGTGCCGGGATCAGGATGTTCAGGCTCAAGGTGTATCCGAGAGCCTGGATCTCCCAGTTCGGCATCACTCGCAGCGCGCCGTCCAGCCAGCCGATGTACCAGTCCGGCTGGGTGCCGGCGGACACTTGGTCCGGGGTGTAGGGACCGAAGATCCAGATCGGGTTCAGCTGCACGAGGCCGGCGATGATCACGATGATGCCGAACACGAGGAAGAAGAAGCCGCCGGCCTTGGCCATGTAGATCGGCATGAGCGGGTATCCCACGACGTTGTTGTTCGTCCGAGCGGGGCCGGGGAACTGCGTGTGCTTCTGGACCCAGACCATCATCAGGTGGATGGTGATCATGGCCAGCAGGATGCCGGGGATCAGCAGGATGTGGATGCCGTACAGGCGGGAGATGAAGTCCGTGCCGGGGAACTCGCCGCCGAACATCAAGAAGCTGGCCCACGTGCCGATCACGGGGATCGACAAGACGATTCCTTCGGCGATGCGAAGGCCCGTGCCGGACAGCAGATCGTCGGGCAGCGAGTAGCCGGAGAAGCCCGCCATGAGCGACGTCATCGCCAGTCCCACACCGATCATCCAGTTCATCTCGCGCGGCTTGCGGAAGGCGCCGGTGAAGAAGACTCGGAACATGTGCACTGCGATGGCAGTCATGAAGAACAGCGCGGCCCAGTGGTGGATCTGCCGCATGAGCAGACCACCGCGGATCTCGAACGAGATGCCGAGCGCGGAGTCGTACGCCTCGGACATCTTGACGCCCTTGAGCGGGACGTACGGGCCGTCGTAGATGACCTCGACCATGGACGGCTTGAAGAACAGCGTCAGGTACACGCCGGACAGCAGCACCACGATGAACGAGTACAGGGCAACCTCGCCCAACATGAAGGACCAGTGGTCGGGGAAGACCTTGTTGAGGTTGCGCCGCAGGAAGCCGTTGCTACCGGTGCGTTCATCGAGGTAGGTGGCGGCGGCCGCGCCCTTCTGCTCGATCGGGGTCAGCTCCGAAGTGCTCATGAGTAGCTCTCCTTCAACTCCCAGAAGCTGGGTCCCACGGGTTCTTGGAAGTCGCTCACGGCGACCTAGTAGCCCTCGTCGTCCACCGTAATGGGCAATTGCGGCATCCGCCGTGCGGCGGG
>CAZCRC010000180.1:0-4887 GCA_964500995.1 uncultured Actinomycetes bacterium | reverse complement strand
CCCCGGGGCATGAACGCGACGCTGTACGGATCCGTGGTGGTCACGCTCTTCGTGATCATGGATCCGATCGGCATCATCCCGGTGTTCTTGGCACTGGTGGGAAAGCGCCCGCCTGCCGAGGCCCACCGACTGGCGTGGCAGGC
The DNA here is from genome assembly GCA_964500995.1 of uncultured Actinomycetes bacterium. GTDB lineage: Bacteria > Actinomycetota > Actinomycetes > S36-B12 > CAIWTL01. The sequence continues at coordinate 4,744 of CAZCRC010000180.1, read as the reverse complement.
GGCCCTGACGTCGCTGGCAGTCATCAGCGGCTTCGCAATCTTCGGCGATGCGATCCTGAGTTACCTGCACATCTCCCTGCCGGCATTGCGCGTCGCGGGCGGGCTGCTGCTCCTCGTCGTCGCCCTGCAACTCCTCATGCGCGGCGAGATCCAATCGTCGGCCACGGCCGACAACGCCAACATCGCGCTCGTCCCGTTGGGGACACCACTGCTCGCCGGTCCGGGAGCGATCGTCGCTGCGATCCTGTTCGTTCGAGACGCCAGCACGCCCGGTGACCTGGCCACCATCGCCGCAGGCATCGCCACGATCCATCTGATCATCTTCCTGGTGTTGCGGTTCTCGACCACGATCCTGCGGGTTGTCCGCGAGGCGGGGGTCACCGTCATCAGCCGGATCGCGGGCGTGTTGCTGGCCGCGATCGCCGTCCAACTGACCGCTGACGGCATCCACGACTTCATCCTTTCGTGGCAGTGAGCGTCGTCGTTCCCGCTGGTGATCCCTCAGCGGCGGCGGGCCGATAGTGTGGCGCTATGGACACCGGAATGACGGTTGACTCTGACCGTGCCCTCGTGGTCGTCGCGAACCGGCTCCCCGTCGAATACGACGAGGAGACCGGCTGGCGCCCGGCGCCGGGCGGTCTCGTCACCGCGATGGAGTCAGTGCTGCGGGACCGGGAGTCGTTGTGGATCGGCTGGAGCGGCAGATTCGAAGACGCCGAGAGTTCGGGCGCCGTCCCGCCACCCCCCACCGGAAGCGGCGGGATGGTGCTGGATGAGGTACCTCTGACCACTGCCGAGGTGGAGGGCTACTACGAGGGGTGCTCCAACGGCGCGATCTGGCCGCTCTATCACGACGCCATCGTGGCACCGGTCTACCACCGCACCCAGTTCCAGACCTATCGCCGCGTGAACGAGAAGTTCGCCCGCCGGGTGGCCGAGGTCGCCCCCCGCGAGGCGTTGGTGTGGGTCCACGACTACCAGCTGCAGCTCGTCCCGCGCATGCTGCGGCAACTTCGCCCCGACCTGCGGATCGGGTTCTTCCTTCACATTCCGTTCCCTCCGGTGGAGCTGTTCAGCCAGTTGCCGTGGCGGCGGCAGATCCTCGAGGGGCTGCTCGGGTCCGACCTCGTCGGGTTCCAGACCAAAGAGGCGGCCCTGAACTTCCTGCGGCTCGTGCAGCGGTTCCTCGCGCTGCGTCCGGGCGGAGACCGGGTGGTCGTCGATGAACTGTCCGGCAGCCGTACGGTGCGGGTCGAGGCCTTCCCCATCGGGATCCGATCCCAGGACTTCGCCTCGCTGGCCGCCGAGGACGCCACGATCGAACGAGCGGCGGGTATCCGCGCCGACCTGGGCAACCCCGACCTCATCCTGCTCGGCGTGGACCGGCTGGACTACACGAAGGGCATCGACGTCCGGATCCGCGCCGTCACCGAACTGTTCGAGGACGGTGAACTGATTCCGGAATCCACGGTCTTCGTGCAGGTAGCCACGCCCAGTCGCGAGAACGTCGAGGAGTACCAGCGCATCCGTGATGACGTGGAACTGCTCGTCAGCCGTGCCAACGGTGACTTGGGCAAGTTGGGGGTCACGCCGATCCATTACCTGCACCAACCCATGGCTCGCGACGAGCTGACCGCCATGTACGTCGCGGCCGACGTCATGCTGGTCACCCCCCTGCGCGACGGGATGAACCTGGTGTGCAAGGAGTACGTTGCTTGCCGCACCCGCGAAGATGGCGCCCTGGTGCTCAGTGAATTCACCGGTGCCGCCAATCAGATGTCGGATGCGTGGCTCGTGAACCCCTACGACATCGACGGTGTCAAGCGAAGCATCATGGACGCTGCCAACGCCGCTCCGGTCGAGTCGCAGCGGCGGATGTCGGCATTGCGTCACGGCGTGTTCGAGCACGACGTGGAGCGTTGGGCCGCGGACTTCCTGGGTCGGCTGCAGAGGGCGAACTGATGGCTGCGGAGCCGTCGGCACTGCCGCCTGAGTTGGTGCAGCGCCTCCGGCAGATCGACCCCGACGAACCATTGCTGGTCTGCAGCGACTTCGACGGCACCCTGTCGCCCATCGTCACGCGTCCCGAGGATGCCGCGCCGTTGGACGGAGTCGCCCCCTTGTTGGACCGGCTCGCGCACAGCGACCTGACGACGGTGGCGGTCGTGTCCGGGCGATCGCTCGGTGACCTCGCTCGACTCTCGGGACTCAATGCGCCCATCGTGCTCGTGGGATCACACGGCGGCGAGTTCGAAACCGGGTTCGTGACCGACTTGACCGCCCAGCACAACGAGTTGCTGGAACAACTCGACTCGGTCCTGAGTCAGATGATCAGCGACGCCCCCGGTGCCCAGTTGGAACGCAAGCCCATCAGCATCGCCGTGCACGTGAGACAGGCGAGTCGACCAGACGCCGATCGGGTGTTGGCGGCCGTTTCCGAGGGGCCGGCGCTGTGGCCCGGAGTTCACGTGACGGCAGGCAAAGAGGTCCTCGAACTGGCGGTGCAGAAGGTCGACAAGGGCAGCGCGATCGAGATTCTTCGTCGCGGCGCTCCCGGTGGAGACGCCACCGTGGTCTTTGTGGGCGACGACGTGACCGACGAACGCGGGTTCCAGGCTCTCGAACCCACCGACGTGGGGGTCAAGGTGGGACCAGGCGACACCGCAGCGGAGTATCGGGTGGAGTCAGTGGAGTCCGTGCGAAGTCTACTGACGCTCCTCGCAGCGCTTCGCTGACGGCACGGTCGCTCAGTCGCGATCCAGCGGAATCTCGGCCCACACGACCTTGGAGTGAGCACTGCGGTCCCATCCCCACCGCGATGCCATAGCGGCCACGAGGTGCATACCTCGGCCGTTCGGCTCGGTGGCGGTCAGGACTTTCGGATAGGGCAGGTCCGACGCCCGGCCGTCCTGGACGGCGAGGATCAGATGGGTGCCTTCCACGGCGGCAGTGGCGCGAATCGGAGCGGCGCCGTAGCGAACGGCATTGGTCGCCAGTTCCGACATCACCAGCATCGCGTCGTCCATGACGTGACCGGCTCCGATATCTGTGAGCACATCGCGCACCAGGCGCCGCGCGACGCCGGCTGCCTCCGGGGCGGCCGGAAGGTCACAGTGCTGCTCCATGGGTTCGCGATACCCAGTGCGCCCTGTGTCTACACGCCCGCTCGGGTGACGAATCCGACGAGTTCCGTGGCGGTCGCAGCTGGGTTCTCGACCGCGGGGGAGTGAGCGGCACCAGGAACTGACACCACGCGTGCCCCCAGGCGTCGCCCCATGGCGATCTGGTCCTCGATGTGCCACGCCGTCTCATCCCATTCGCCATACATCACCATCGCGGCGGCATCGTGCGCCGCCAGCGCAGCTGCCAGGGCATCGGTACGATCCGCAGCCGACATCAGGATCCGCGCGATCCCCGCCATGGACCAGCCGTCGTTCGCCACCCAACGGGCCTGCAGGAACTCCGCGACGTCCGCTGGCAGCGGCGGTGCGCCCGCCTGTCGGTCGAGTTCCAACTTCGCCTGCCAGATCTGGTCCATGCTGGCGTGGGGGACGAGCGCAATGAGGGCCTGCAACGCCGACCACCTCGACTCGGGGAGGGCTCCGGGACCGGAGTCCATCAGCGTCACGGTCGCCACCGACTCGGGTTGCGCGAGGACCGCCTCGCGGGCGACGACACCGCCGAACGAATGGCCCACGAGGTGCACCCGCCCGGGCAGGTCCGCAATCACCTCCAAAAGGTCAGCGGTGAACCCAGCGAGGTCGTAATCGTCCAACCGACCGGTTCCTGGGCTCTCGAACTGTCCCCGTTGATCGATCGCGGTGACGAACAACCCGGCCTCGGCCAGCGGCGCCAGGATCGGGAGGAAGTCCTCCTTGCTGCCGGTGAACCCCGGCACCAGGAGAACGGCATCGGCACGCGGATCACCAGCACGCAGCGCAGCCAGTTCACCTCGAGTGGTAGTGATGCGTAACGGTTCGACCCCGGCAGGAAGTTCGGCGCGAGGTGGGACACTCATGTCCAGCAGAATAGGATGGGTTCGTTCGGGTCGGGTTCTCTGGGGCTTGGGGGTCTCATGGCGCGCATTATCGCGGTTGCCAATCAGAAGGGCGGGGTGGCAAAGACCACCACCGTCGCGTCGCTGGGTGCTGCCCTGGCTGAGCTCGGTCAGAAGGTCCTGGTGGTCGATCTCGATCCCCAGGCCTGCCTGACGTTCTCGCTCGGGCTGGACCCCGAGACCATCGACATGAGTCTGCATGACGTGTTGCTCGAACGGGTGAGTGCCGGGATGGTCCTGCGTCCCACGGACGACGGCATGGATCTGCTGCCTGCCACGATCGACTTGGCGGGCACGGAGGCCCACCTGTTGACGCGCACCGGCCGCGAGCACTCGCTGCGACTGGCGCTCGAAGATGTGGTCGGGGACTACGGCTACGTGCTGTTCGACTGCTCGCCCTCGTTGGGGGTTCTCACGATCAACGCCCTCACCGCCGCGGACGAGGTCCTCATCCCGCTGCAGGCGGAGACGCTGTCCCACCGGGGGGTCGGCCAGTTGCTGGACACGGTTCGTGACGTGCAGCGATTGACGAATCCTCGGCTCCGGGTACTCGGTGTACTGCCGACCCTGTTCGACGCGCGGACTTCTCATGCGAAGGCGGTCGTTGCAGATATCCGGGAGCGGTACCAACTACCCGTGTTGGAACCGCCGATCGCGAAGTCGATCCGCTTCGCCGAGGCCCCCGCA
>CAZCRC010000179.1:0-4930 GCA_964500995.1 uncultured Actinomycetes bacterium | reverse complement strand
ACGATCTCGCGGTGCCAGTCCTCAGCGAACCATTCCGCCACCGCGTCGGCGATGATCGGGCCGACCCCCTCGGTGGCCGCCAACTCGTCGACGGATGCCTGCTCGATCGCCTCAATGGAACGGAACTGTTGAGCCAATGCGCGCGCCGCGGTGGGTCCGACGTGGCGGATCGACAGCGCGACCAGCACCCGCCACAACGGTTGTTGCCGGGCCGCCACCAACTGCCGCAGGAGGACCTCCGCGTTCGCCGTGAGTTCGCCTGTGCCCAGTCGGGTGAAGAACTCGCACCGGGCGAGGTCAGCTCCGGTCAGCGAGAACAGATCGCCCTCATCGACCAGCAGTCCGCAGTCCAGCAACGCTACTGCGGCTTTCCAACCCAGACCCTCGATGTCCATCGCGCCTCGAGACCCGACGTGGAACAAGCGCTCCCGCAACTGCGACGGACACGACCTCACATTCGGGCAGCGGATGTCGATGTCGCCCTGCTTCTCGGGCGCGAGGGCGGTGCCGCACGACGGGCAGTGGGTGGGCATGACAAAGGCGCGCTCGGTTCCGTCGCGTTCCTCGACCACCGGACCCAACACCTCGGGGATCACATCTCCGGCCTTGCGCAGGAACACCAGGTCCCCGATCAGGACACCCTTGCGTGCCACCTCATTGGCGTTGTGCAGCGTGGCCATGGACACGGTCGACCCCGCCACCAGTGCCGGCTGCATAACCGCGAAGGGGGTGACCCGCCCGGTGCGCCCCACATTGACCTCGATGTCGAGCAGGCGGGTGCGCACGACCTCGGGCGGGTACTTGAACGCGATCGCCCAGCGCGGTGCCCGTGATGTCGCGCCCATGCGGCCCTGGGTGGCCAGGTCGTCGATCTTGACGACCACGCCGTCGATCTCGTGATCCAGGTCGTGCCGGGTGCGGCCATAGGTGTCGACGTACGCCAGCAACTCCTCCTCGGCACTGACCACTGTCGCCGTCGCCGCTGTGGGCAACCCCCAAGTCGCCAGCGCCGCGTACGCCTGCGACTGGTGAGTCGGGCGCCAGCCCTCGGTCCGACCGACCCCATGCACGGTCAGCCGCAGCCGCCCCAGTCGTTGCACTGCTCGATCGAGGTCTGCCTGCAGCCGCGCCACCTTGGCCGTGGTGCGGGGACCACCCCCGGCGGCCTGGGCCGCCGCCAGTTCCTCCTCGCGGCGATCGACCCGCTGCCGTAACGACCCCGCCCCCGCGTTACGGGCGTTCGCGAAGGGGGTCCGGCCGGCGGCCAACATCTCATCGTTCATCTCGGCGAAGGCATCCTTGCCGAAGAACACCTCGCCGCGGACCTCCAGCAACGCCGGGACGGGCAGGTCGGCGCTGGACGCCAACTCTTGGGGGATCCCGGGGATGAAGCGCACGTTGTAGGTGACGTCCTCGCCCACTCGACCGTCACCGCGTGTTGCCGCCGACACGAGTCGGCCCTCGCGATAGACCAGATCCACCGCCAGCCCGTCGATCTTGAGTTCGCACAGCAGCGGTGGGAACTCACCGAGGTCCTTGATCACGCGGGTCACCCACGCCTGGAGCTCGTCCTGACTGAAGGCGTTGTCCAGACTCAGCATCCGCTCCAGATGAGTCACCGGCGCGAACATCCCTGCCCGTTCCCCGCCCACGGTCTGTGTGGGTGAGTCCCCTGACACAAGTTCCGGGTGCTGCGTCTCAAGCGCGACGAGTTCCTGGAACAACGCGTCGTAGTCGGCATCGGCCAGCGTCGGGTGATCCTGCCCGTAGTACTGCTGCCGGGCGGTGTTGATCAGGTCGACCAACTCCGTCCACCGGTGCTGCGGATCTTGCGTCATGTGAGCAGACCCTACGCCGAACGCCCGACAGTCCCGACCTCCGCCCACAACGGCCGATCAGGGCGCCCCATCAGGGCCGGGAATCGTCCGACACGGCTGACAGTGGATCAGTCACGTCCTCAAGCGACTTGCCCTCGGCGTTGATGCCGATCAGGAGTTCGACGATGCCCCCGATCGCCATGACACCTGCGCCCACCAAGTACCCGACCAGCAGTCGGGTCGGGTCCTCGCCATTGCCGATCAGCCAGCCGAACAGCAACGGGCCCATACTTCCGACGATCTGAGCGATGGCGAAGAACACCGCGATCGCCTGTGCGCGGATCTCGATCGGCCACGTCTCGCTGACCGTCAGGTAGGCGGCGCTGGCGCCCGCCGAGGCAAAGAAGAAGACCACCACCCAGATCACTGTCTGGCTGACGGCCGACAGCACGCCCGCCTCGAACAAGAAGCCGCTCAACGCCAACGTCACCGCCGAGATCAGGTAAGTGCCTGCGATCATCCGCTTGCGCCCGAGGATGTCGAACAGCGGCGCAAGGATCAGCGGCCCAGCCAGGTTGCCGACAGAGAATGCGAGGCCGTATAGGGGCACAGCCGCGGGAGCCACCCCGTAGAACTGGGTCAGCACGATTGCGTAGGTGAAGAAGATCGCGTTGTAGAGGAACGACTGGGTGATCATCAGCGTCGCCCCCAGGATCGCCCGCTTCGTGTAGCGCCCGAACGTGAGCCGCAGGATCGCGAGATACCCGTAGGTGCGGCCCGGGCTCAGGGTGACCGCCTTGTCCTCCGGCACATCGGTGAGCAAGTGGCCGGAGGCGACGGCCTCGTGCTCGATCTGATTCATGATGTCGTCGGCCTCGTCGGCACGGCCGTGATACAGCAACCACCGCGGGCTCTCCGGCAGAGTCTTTCGCACGTAGATGATCACCAGTGCCAGCACCGGGCCGGCGAGGAAGGACACCTTCCACCCGAGGTCGACGGGAAGAACATCCAGGAAGAAGAGAGTGACGAACGACCCCAGGATCGCCCCCGCCCAGTAGCTGCCGTTGATCCAGACATCGACGCGACCGCGATACTTCGCGGGCATGAGTTCGTCGATCGCGGAGTTGATGGCGGAGTACTCGCCGCCGATTCCCATCCCCGCGATGAATCGGGTCAGATAGAAGTACGCCAGCCACGCGGGGCTGTCCCCCATCGTGAACGCGGTCATCCCGCCGCCGATCAGGTAGAGCCCCAAGGTCCACGTGAACAGCCGACGACGGCCCAGGCGATCGGACAGTTTTCCGAAGATCAAGGCACCCGTCACCTGCCCGAGCAGGTACACCGTGGCGATGAGGCCGACCTGAACGGAGGTCAGATCCAGCGTGTCCGGTTGGGTGAGCACCCCCGCCACCGAACTCGCGATCGTGATCTGGAGCCCGTCCAGGATCCACGCCGTTCCCAATCCCAGGACCAGTCGGGTGTGGAACGGGGTCCAGGGCAGTCGGTCGATCCGAGCGGGGATCGTGCTGCGTATCGTGACCGGGACCGCAGGGCTGGACATCGGCTGTCGCTCCGTTCTCCCACCCTGATTTCCGTGGCAGAGCCTAGAGGAGTCGCACGGTGGATTGCCTGATCAAGATCCGCGGTGGCGTTCTGATCTCACTCCCAGTCGGCCAGCCGATTCCGCACGTCGGCGCAGTGGGCCAGGGCCCGTCGCGCCCCGTCGGGAGAGGCACCGGCAAGTCCGCACGCGGGGGTCACGGTCACGTCGTGGGCCGCACGGCGTGCGAGTCCGGTGTGCGCCCACCAATCGGTGGCGCGTCCGACGGCGGTGTCGATGTCCTCGGGCTGGGTGGAGGAGATGAGTCCCATGAGGAGCGCAATGCCGCTCTCGTAGGCCTCGGCCACCTCATCACCGGCACCCGATGTCGCCGGTCCGGTCGCGTCCCACGACACCCCGGCGAATCCGGCATTGCGGGCGATGTCGAAGACCCGACCCCCGCAACTGTGCAGCACGGTGGACACCGGCACCGCGGTGACTGTCCGGGCAAGCAGTTCCGTCGCCCGTGGCCTCGGCACGGCCGGCCAGTGGCCCCACCCGCTGGCGGTGGGGAGCGTCCCCCTCACCACCGCGGGTAGGCCGGGTTCGTCGATCTGCAGCACGACCTGCCGCTGGGGAAGCCGTCGGGCCACATCGTGCACGTGATCGGATGCTGCCTGCGCGAGCGCGGTTCCGAGATCGGCCATGAATCCGTCGTCACGGACCAACCGCCGCCCGGCACGGTCCTCGACGGTCGAGGCCCACGTCCACGGGCCGCACAACTGCACCTTCACATATCCGGCGGAGTCGCCCAGAGCTTGCTCCAAGCGGTCCAGATCCTCTCCGAGCCACGACCGGGCGCGTCGCATGTCCGGCCCCACCCGGCCCGCTGCACACCAACCGCTGGGAACCGTCTCCAGCCCGAACTCGGCGGCGACCCCGAGCAGGATGGCCGCCGTGCGACCGACCATGTCCGCTCCCGCTCCCCGGGCCGGCAACTCCGGCAGGAACGGCAACTCCGGTACCTCACCGGCGACGACGGCCATGGTCTCGGCCACCGATGTGCCCGGCATCGAACCGATTCCCGTGAACGTGGCCGGCCATGGGCGCTGACCCGCCGTCACCGGTACGCCGCCCATAACGTCCCGGCAGCTTCACCGGCCACCTCGTCGTCTGTCCCAGACCGGGTGAGGGCCGCGGCACCGCCGCTGAGGCCCATGATGATGGCGCTCTCGACGAGCGGATCCAGGGGGTACCACTCGCTCCAGCGTCGGGCGGGGGCGGACATCACCTGCAGCACCTGCGCCGCCGGCCACCACACCTCGGGGTACGACAGGAACACCTTCTCGAGGTTGCCCGTGGTCAGTCCGGCCAGCGCCGACGCGATCGGAGCCGGCCAGTCCAGCGCGACGGCACTGGCCTGAAGCACCGCGAGCGGGATCGCGAGCACCACCGCGTCGGCGGCCAACTGCCCGGAGTCGGTCTGGACGGTGACACCGGAACGGTCGGTCGTGATGCCACGCACCGGGGTCGACAAGCGGATCGGCAGGTCAGCGGCCAGCAACTCCGGCAC
>CAZCRC010000178.1:0-4938 GCA_964500995.1 uncultured Actinomycetes bacterium | reverse complement strand
GGTTCCAACCGCTGCCCAGTCACCTCCAACCCGAGCTCATCGAGACGGCAGAAGGTGGTCAGGTCAGGGCAAGCGAAGGTAGCGACCCTTCTATGTCTGTCAAGCCGGGATCCGGGTCGCGGGGATCGGGCTGGCCGGGTTGTCGTCGGCTTTGCTCGCGGCCGTCAGGGTGCGGTGGATTTGTCGGGCGAGGTAGCGCTTGAGGATCCGGCGGATCTCGCGTTTCGTAAGCCCCTCGGCGAGTCGTCGTTCGACGTAGGCCTTCGTTTGCGGGTCATGGGTCATGCGGACGACGGTGGCCATGTGCAGGGCCTTGTTGAGGCGCCTGTCGCCACCGCGGTTGAGGCGGTGGCGCACGGTATTGCCCGAGGATGCGGGGATCGGGCTTACGCCCGCGAGCGAGGCGAATGCCGCCTCCGAGTGCAGGCGTCCGTCGTGTGACCAGGCGGCCATCGCAACTGCTGCGGTCACGGGGCCGATCCCGGGCTTGTCGAGCAGGACACGCGCCGGGGTCTGCCGCAGCAGTGTGGTGGTCGTCTTGGTGTTCTCGGCGAGGTCCTGGTCGAGGTCAATGACCCGCTTGGCCAGACGCACGGCCTCGGCGCGCGCGATCACCATTTCGATCGCCTCGTTGCGGGAACGCCACTTGGAGACCTCAACGACCTGCTTCCCAGTCAGCGGCCGGCGGGCATCGATGCCGAGGTCGAGAACTCGCAGCAGCGCGATCAGCGCATTGATCGTCGCGGTCCTCTCCGACGTCATGTGGTCACGCGCGGCCAGGAGAACGCGAAGTCCGGCCCTCGCGCCGTCGTCTTGGCGCAGGTACCGTTGCTGGTCAGCCCGCAGCGGGAACACCGACGCGGCGATTCGCCGTGCGTCCAGCGGGTCCGACTTTCCGATCCCGCGGTGGTCCTTCGTGCTCATCCGCGCGGCCTCGACAACCTGGTAACCCGCCGCTTTGACCGCGCGGGCCAGCTGGGCGCCATAGGACGCGGAGCACTCGACTACCCACAGCGCCCCCAGGTCCCCGCCCGTGCGGCGACCCACCCAGTCAAGCGCCCGGGCCATCCCAGCGCTGGTGGTCGGGAACTCGGCGTCGTCGACGACCTCGCCGTGAGGCGTCGCCAAGATCGACAGCGCGTGGTTGCGGGCGTGGGTATCCACACCAATGACGAACGGATGGTTATGCGCCACGATGGGCATAGCGGCTGGTCCTTCCTACTCTTTGGGCAACGGTCCGGCCGCAAACGGCCGGCGCCAGCCCGGGTAGGAGTCACCACGGGGCAGGACTGTGACGAGTCACAACACGAGCGCCACAGCGCCGCGCTGGACAACCTTCTGATCAGGCCACCGAGATGGGCCGAGGACGGCGCCAGCCGACTCACCCAAGTGGACATGTCGCTACCAAGGCACCCGACAAGCGAGGCCAGTCAGACACAGAGTCACACCTAGTCAAGACGACCGAGACCATCCTCGGCAGCGGGTCCCAGACCAGCCACCCCAAGACTCACAGTCAGGCACGTCGAGGTCTTCCAGATGGGCAGCTTCAGAACTTCCATCTTCGGGAGGCCTCGACCCATCCCCAGCGACCGACTCGCTACGCCACTACACCGTCATCTGTGATGAGCCGGTTTCCTTCACGATCTCGTAGGGGTCGAAGCCGCGTTCCACACACCGCTGGCGGGCCACCTCCAGTGACTCCAGGCCGTACTTCGTGAGAGTGGCTTCGATTCGCTCGATGCGGCGTTCCTTGCCTTCGAACTCGGGCATTGCGTCACTCCTTGCGGGGATCGATGTAGCTGGCGGCTTCGGCGAATCGACCGTACGTTGTCTTGCTCTGCTCGATCGCGTCGTTGGCGTCGGTTCCCTCGCCGACGAGTCGCATCGTCATGCCCAGGTTGACGATCTCGTAGCCGATGATCTCGCCGTTGTCGTCCAGAGCAAGACGGGTTACGTAGCCCTCAGTCATCTCCAGGTACCGCGGTCCCTTGGCTGACGTGCCGTACATCGTGCCGACCTGTGATCGCAGGTTCTGGCCCAGATCCTCCAAGCCAGCGCCGATCGGCAGCCCGTCGGCGGAGTAGGCGGTCTGGCTGCGTCCGTAGGCTAAGTTCTCCATCAGCTCGCGCACCGCGACGTTGATGGCATCGCACACCAGATCAGTGTTGAGTGCTTCGAGGAGGGTTCTGCCGGTGACGACCTCGGTGGCCATCGCGGCCGAGTGGGTCATGCCGGAGCATCCGACGGTCTCGATCAGGCACTCCTCGATGAGTCCCTCTTGACGTTCAGCGTGACCTTCGTGGCGCCCTAGTGCGGGGCACAGGTTCCCACTCCGCTGGACAGCCCGGAGATGTCGGAGATCTGCAGGGCGTGCACCCACCGACCCTGTTGCGGGATCGGTGAGTTCGGATTGTGTGGGCCGCGAGCGATCGGGCACATGCTCTCGACAGCGGGGGTGTGCTGCATGGTGGGGGCTCCCGGTGAGAAGGTGCAGGCTGCGAGTTGCCTCGGCGGAACACCGCAGGAACTGCACCCGCGTCCTCCGTTCGGACGAGTCAGCGACGCTGACGGATGGCACTCCCGCTACTTCAGCTTCACCCTCGCCGAGCCGGGGACATACCCGGTGCGGTTCCCCGTCACCTTGACCTTCTTCTTCGCCGACTTGGGGAAGGTGAAGGTGGCGTTTCCCGTGGCGCCAGTGGTCTTGCTGCCCACTCCCTTCACCGTCGCGGTGGCTCCGTTCACTGGTGCGCCGGCATCACGCACTTGGACCTTCAGCTTGACCTTCTTCTTCTTCGTGATCTTGACGGAACCCGAGACGGAAAGCGCGGGCAGGAACTGTCGGTGATGCAGACTGCTGCCGTCGTTCATGACGATGTCAGCGCGCGAGGTCGTTGCGTCGATCGCGGTTCCGTAGATCACGTCAGTTGGCGACTTCGCGGTTGAAGCGTGGCCGAACGTCGACACCGTGGTGTTGCTGCGCACGACAGCCACCCGGTTGCTGTCGGCCTCTGCGTACGCCACCCAACGCCGGCCGGCGGAGTCGGCGGAGATGGCGACATGTCGTAGCGAGCGCCCCACCGCGATATCGCGATACACGCCGGTACCCAATTGCCAAACACGGATCTTGGTCGCCGTGGGATACCCGATGGGGTAGGCGAACCACACCTCGCCGTTGGGCCGACGGGCAAGGGCGGCCCGCTGGCTCGGGGACAGCGAAGACCCCCCAGTGAGCGCACCGGGGGCTTGCTGCCTGGTCCCGACAACCGGTGCGGGACCACCGAGGCCACTGACCGAGTTGACCAGCCACCCCTGTTCGTCAGGTGCGCTGCTGTTGGAGTACCAAGCGAGCCATGCTTGGCCCCCGGTCGCCGCCCGAACCCCTGGCTGGTAGACGCAGCAACCGGCGGACTCCACCGTGATGTCGCTGTCCGGCAGTACACCTTGATGCAGCAGCACCTTGCCGAAATCGTCGGTGAACGCGAATAACGGGACGCCATCCATCATTGTTGCGTCCTGCCCCTGTGACACGTAGGCGATGTTGTCCAGACTTAACTGGCCGGTCATCGCCCCGGCATCGTCCACCCGAAATGCTGGGCCGTCCCAGTAGTCGGAGTCGGTGGGGATTCCACGCAGCCCCGCGAGTGCGACCTGGCCTCCGAACGCCACCGGGTCGTGGATCAGTGTGTCCCAGCCTTGCGACGCCGGTACCAGTTCAACCGGTGCACCGGGCTGACCGGCCGGGGTGTAGGTCCGAGCGCTGAGAGTGGCTGGCGAGGTGTCCTGGGTCCACACCACTTTCAGCGCTGTGCCAACCCGCTCCAGGCCGGGGCGATTCGTATTGGTCACCCCCGTCGTGACAGTGGTCCAGTGCGACGTATCCCCCGCAACGGCGGGCGTGGCTGAACCCGCTACGACAACAGCCGTTGCCAATCCAGCCACCAGCAAGGTGCAACTTCTCCTCATGATGACTCCCAGTCGACGATGCTCGCATCGTACCGCCGACATCCGCGCAGTTGGGACGACGCAATACCGATTCACCCGGAGTTCGCTGCGGTGTGATTCCGAGTTCTGGGCAGCCCGAGCCGATGACTACATGCCGGGAACGGGAAGCAGCTCCACGACTTGGATGGTGCCCAGCGCCCGATGCGGATGATCTGCGATCAGCGCGTCGAGTTCATCGCGGGTCTCCGCAGCAAGAATCGAGTAGCCGCCGATGTAGCTGCCGTCGATGCCGTCTGTGTCAGCGGCTGGCGCGCCGAAGTCGATCATTCGCTCGCCGACGACGCCACCCCAGGCCACCCACCGTTGCATCTCAGCTTCAGCCTGCTCGGCAGTCATCGACGCCATCTGCTGGCCCGCGGTCTGGCCGCTGCGGTACAACAACAAGTAGTTCGCCATCTGGGCTCTCCTGGCGTTCGGTGATGCTGGTTCGTTGAGCCCCAGACTGCCAGACTCACCCCGATCCTCGCCCGGTCAGGAGCTGGCCTGCCGGAATCCGCGTGTCAGGATCTGTGCGGCCCGTTGAATCTCAGGGGCGGTGTTGCCGTGGCCAAGTGACAATCGGACGGTGCCCATGGCCTCGACATGCCCGATGCCCATGGCGGATAGCACTGCGGAGGGGTGCTCCGTCCCGGAATGGCACGCCGATCCGGTCGACGCCGCGATGCCGGGGGCGTGAGCGAGTACGTCCGCCCCCCGAACGTCAGGGAAGCTGACGGACAGCGTGTTGGGCAGCGCGTGCGTCGGCGTGTGCCGGGTGAGTCCGGGGATGCTCGCCGACAGTTGGTTCCAGAGTTCGTCTCGCAGGACGCGGTACTGGCCCGCCCGTACCTGGAGGTCGTCGGCGCCTGCCTCGGCGGCGGCGCCGAGAGCGACGATGCCGGCGACATTCTCGGTCCCGGGGCGGATTCCTCGTTCCTGTGAGGCGCCGAGCAG
>CAZCRC010000177.1:3443-4983 GCA_964500995.1 uncultured Actinomycetes bacterium | reverse complement strand
GCGAGACCCCCGCTCTGGGTGGGGTCGGGCGGCGGCCGGGGTCCTGGTCGGCTCCACGCCGGGGCGACCCTCAGCGCCCTGGGCCCCGGCCCGGTCCGCCCGCCGTCACCGTGCTGCCAGGGCCTCCGTCAGCGCCCTGGCCATCGCGTCCGCGGGCGGCGTCATGTCGGTCATGAGTTCCACCTGACGCACGGCCTGCCACAGCAGCATCTGATGGCCGGGGACCACCACGCCGCCGCGATCCTGCCACGCGGCGGCCAACGCTGTCGGCCACGGGTGATAGGTGACGTCCAGCAACGTCCCCGGATGAGCGGGCACATGCGCGGCGAGCGGTGCCGCGGCATCCCCGGGCAGGGTCACGATGACGAGGTCACGGGCCAGCGTTCGATCCACGTGCTGCCACTCCCCCGCCGTGGCCCCGCGCACCGGCACCCGATCCAACAGCTCCGCGACGGCCTCGGGCCGGCGAGCGCTGAGTTCGATCGGACCCGTCGTCATCGACTCGGCGGCCACCAGTGCCGCAGCTGCGGTCCCTCCGGCACCCACGATGCCGACATCGGCGACCGAACGATCACCTCGGCCCGCGGCAACGGCAGACACGATTCCGGCGACGTCGGTGTTGTCCCCCAGCAGAATCCGCGCGTCACCCTCGCCCCGGCAGAGAATCGTGTTCACCGCACCCACCCGGGTGGCCAACGGGCTGACCTCTGCCAGCCACGGCTGCACCGCCTGCTTCAAAGGTGCGGTGACCGACAAACCCACCCACGAGTCGTCCAGGTCGGACAGGAACTCGCCCACCTCATCGACGGTCACGTCGATCGCGGTGTAGGACCAATTGAGCCCCAACGCCCGGTACGCCGCGGTGTGAAGGACCGGGCTCAGGCTGTGGCTGATCGGATGGCCCAGGACGGCCGCTTGGCGTGTCATCCGGTCACTGCGGGTTGTTGGCTTCCCATTCGCGCAGTTCCTGCTGGTAGTTCAGGAACTCGTTGTAGTTGCTCGTGAACTTCGTCTCGCCTGTGTCCAGGTTGACGGTCACGTAGTACAGCCAGTCGCCCTTGTCGGGTTCCAGGGCGGCTTCGAGGGCCGCCTCACCCGGGTTGTTGATCGGCGTCGGCGGTAGACCCTGATGCTTCTCGGTTCGTGTGTTGTACGGCGAGTCGAGTTCCAGGTCCGAGGCGCTGATGTTCGTCTCGAACTGCTCCAGCGCGTAGTTCAGCGTGGCGTCGAGGCCCAGGTAGCCGTATGTCTCGCCCCAGGTGTCGGGGTCCAGCCGGTTGTAGATCACGCGAGACACCTTGTTGAAGTCATCCAGATGCGCCTCGGCCTGGATCAACGAGGCGATGTTCAGGACCTCGTAGGGGGTGTAGCCGAGCTTGTCGGAACGGTTCTCGAAGTTCATCGCGTCAGTCACTTCGGTGAACTTGTCCACCATGGTGTTGAGGATGTCCTCGGCCGTGGCGTCCTTCTTGAACTGGTACGTCGCTGGATACAGGAAGCCCTCGGCGCGTGCCTCGCCGGTGCCCTTTGCCCAACTCGG
>CAZCRC010000177.1:0-3343 GCA_964500995.1 uncultured Actinomycetes bacterium | reverse complement strand
CTGGATACAGGAAGCCCTCGGCGCGTGCCTCGCCGGTGCCCTTTGCCCAACTCGGCAGCGGCAGCCGGGAAGGCGATGCGAGCACCTCTTCAAACTCGCTGACCTTGATGCCGGTGGCATCGCTGAGGGCGGCAACCACCTGATTCGTGCGCAGCCCCTCGGACAGTGTGATGGTGTCCTCGTTGCGCGACGACGGGTCCAGCAGCCGCTCCACGGCGTCCGACGCCGCCATCTGCTGCAGCATCAGGTACGCCCCGGGGGTGATCGACGTCGCGTCATTGTTCAGGGCGGCGGCTTCGGCAAATGCCTGCGTCGAGGCCACCACATCCGCCTGCTGCAGGGTGGCGCCGATGTCCGTGAGGGTTTGGCCCTCTTCGACCTCGATGACCACCTCGCCCGAGCCTGGTCCGGGGTAGTCGGCGGCCGGTTGGGCTGCCTGCAACTTTCCGAACGCCCAGAACGCCCCAGCACCGACAACAGCGAGCAGGCCCACCACGAGCAGGACTGACAGGAACACTGCGATGCCGGAGTGCTTCTTGTTGCGTTTGGGCTTGCGACCCCCGGGCTGCTGCCCCCCCGAAGGGGACTGCTGCATCGAGATTCCGACGTTGCTCATCAATCGTCCTGTTCTGCGCTCACGCCAGCCAGTCGGCCGGTCACTCGTTCACGCTCGAGTGCATTTTGCAGGATGGCCACTGCGGCCGCTTGATCCAACACGCTTCGTGACTTTCTCGTGTTCCTGCCGGCATCTCGCATCTGCTTGCCCGATTGAGCACTGGTCAGACGCTCATCCACCAGGTGGACGGTGACAGTGAAACTACCTGATACCGACTGTTCACCTGAACGTCGCATCAGCAAACGGGCGAATTCGCGTGCCGCCAGGGCTGCGGGTCCGACCTCGCCGTTGAGCCGAATCGGGTCGCCGACGTAGATCACCGACGCGTTGCGCTCCGTCGCGATCTCGACCACGCGTGCCACCGCGTCAGCGTTGGCGGGGACCGTCTCGACCGGCACCGCGAGGGTGGTTCCGGCAGCGGACGCCGCCACGCCGATCCGTACGGTCCCGACATCGACCGCCAGTCGGGCGCCTCCGTCGGCCACGTCGGTCACGACAGCCCCGCCACGTGACCCTTCGCCGCAGTGAACGCGTCGGGCAGGCCCTCAGGTGAGGTGCCACCGCCCTGCGCCAAGTCATCCTTGCCACCGCCACGGCCTGAGACGTGCGGCATGGCGGCTGTCAGCAACTCGCGGGCGGACAGGCCCGATTCACGAGCCATGTTGTTCACGGCGGCGACGAGTGCCACCTTGCCGTCGCTCACGGCCGCTCCGATAAGTCCGACCGGTCGGGACTGATCGGTCATATCGCGGGCACGCAGCACCATCTGCCGCAGATCCCCGGCGGACAATCCGTCGGGGACGCGGAACGTCCACAGCCGGAAACGGCCGATGTCCTCGCCGCTGCCCATGATGTCGTCGACCTTGGCCAGCATGGCGCCGCTCTTGAGTCGCTCGAGTTCCTTCTCGGTCTCCTTGAGGCGCAGCATCATCGCCTCGATGCGGTCGGGGAGTTCCTCCGGACGCACCTTGGTGAGTTGGGACAGTTGCGACACCAGGTGATGTTCGCGCGCCAGGAATCGGTAGGCATCGGAGCCCACGAGTGCCTCGACGCGGCGAACCCCGGCACCGATCGACGACTCCGACAGGAACTTCACGACGCCGAGCTGACCGCTGCGGGCCGCGTGGGTTCCGCCGCACAACTCGTGCGCCCAATCCCCAACCGATACGACTCGCACGACCTCGCCGTACTTCTCGCCGAACAGCGCCATGGCACCCAGCGCCACAGCCTCCTCCTGCGACATCTTCTGGGCGCTGACCCTGAGGTCGTCCTGCAGAACGTCATTGACGAGCGCCTCAGCGTCGGCCAACACCGTGCCGGGCACGGCCGTCGGGCTCGGGAAGTCGAAGCGCAATCGCCCGGGGGCGTTCTCGGATCCCATCTGCGTGGCGGTGTCGCCCAACATCTCGCGGAACGCGCGATGGATCATGTGCGTCGCGGTGTGTGCCCGGCTGATCGCCTGTCGCCGTCCGACGTCGACGCGGCCCTGCGCGGACTCGCCACGCTGGACCTCGCCGGTGACTACCGCGCCGCGATGCACATACAGACCGGGGACGGGGCTTTGGACGTCGTAGACCTCGACGACTGAGCCGTCAGCGGTCACGATGCGCCCGTGGTCGCCCAACTGACCGCCACCTTCGGCGTAGAACGGGGTGCGGTCGAGCATGATCTCGATCTCGTCGCCCTCGGACACGGCGGTGACGTCGTCACCGTCGCGCAGCAGGCCTACGACGGTGGCATCGGTCTCGACTTCGTCGTACCCGGTGAAGTCACTGGCTCCAGACCGCTCCAGCACCGCGCGGTACGCAGTAGTGGCAGCGAGTCCTTCCTTGCGGGCACGCGCGTCGGCCTTGGCCCGATCCCGCTGCTCCGCCATCAGCCGCCGGAAGCCTGCTTCGTCGACGCTGAGTCCCTGTTCCGCGGCCATCTCGAGCGTGAGCTCGATCGGGAAGCCGTGGGTGTCGTGCAGTGTGAATGCCCTGTCCCCACTGAGTTGCTCTCGCCCGGCCTTCTTGGTGTCAGCGACAGCGACATCGAACACCAGCGCCCCGGACTTGAGGGTCCGCAGGAACGCCGTCTCTTCGGCGGCAGCGACGGCTTCGATACGGGGCTGCTCCCGAACGAGTTCGGGGTACTGCGGCGCCATGGACAGCACCGATGCCGACACGAGTTGGGTCATCGCGGGGTCCTGAGCCCCAAGCAGCCTCATGTTGCGGATCACGCGACGCATGAGGCGACGCAGCACGTAGCCGCGACCTTCGTTGCCGGGCACCACGCCGTCGCTGATCAGAAAGGCACAGGTGCGGGAGTGGTCGGTGATCACGCGCAAGTGGACGTCCTCGGCCTCGCTGGCCCCGTAGCGCTTGCCGGTGAGGTCCGTAGCGACCTCGAGAATCGCCTTGCTGGTGTCGATCTCGTAGATGTTGTCGACACCTTGCAGCAGCGCTGCCATGCGCTCCAAGCCCATCCCGGTGTCGATGTTCTTGGCGGGCAGCGGCTGCCGGATGTCGAAGTCCTCCTTGGAGCGGACTTCGGACAACTCGTCCTGCATGAACACCAGGTTCCAGACCTCGAGGTAGCGGTCCTCGTCGACGACCGGTCCGCCCTCTTGGCCGTACTCCGGACCGCGGTCGTAGTAGATCTCTGAGCAGGGGCCACCGGGCCCGGGGATTCCCATCGACCAGTAGTTGTCCTTGGCGCCGCGGCGTTGGATGCGCTCCAGCGGCA
>CAZCRC010000176.1:0-4988 GCA_964500995.1 uncultured Actinomycetes bacterium | reverse complement strand
ACCCCGTTCTTCGTCTCGCGGCAGGTGTTCGCCGGGGCGGGCCGAGTGGGAATCGGGCAGGACGGTGGCAGCGACGGGTTCCAACTCAGCCAGCGCGCCGACTTCTTCGAGGTCGAAGTCGGACTCGAGACGACCATCAAGCGCCCGATCATCAACACCCGAGACGAGCCACACGCCGACCCCGAGGTGTACCGCCGCCTGCACGTGATCATCGGTGACGCGAACCTGTCCGAAGTCGCCACGTACCTCAAGATGGGCACCACCGCGCTCGTCCTGGCGGCACTGGAGTCCGGCGTGGTCCGCCCGGGGCTCATGCCGGTCCACCCCGTGGCGGCGTTGCACAGTGTGTCCCACGATCCCTCGCTGGCGTATCGGATCGAGTTGCAGGACGGTCGCTCGCTCACCGCGGTGCAGCTGCAGTGGGAGTTCCACGAACTGGCCGCCAAGCACGTGGCCGACAGCCAGGGGGCTGCCGTGGATGCCCAGACGCAGGACGTCCTGGAGCGGTGGGCGAACGTCCTGGACCGGCTGGGGACCGATCCGATGTCATTGGCTGACCAGATTGACTGGGTCGCGAAGAAGGCCCTGCTCGATGGATACCGCAAGCGGGACAGTTTGGAGTGGGGCGCCGCCCGCCTGGAACTGGTGGATCTTCAGTACAGCGACGTCCGCACCGACAAGGGACTGGCTCACCGTCTGCAGGAACGTGGCCGCCTGCAACGCATCACCACTGACACGCAGGTCGCCGAGGCGGTCCTGCGCCCGCCCGAGGACACCCGGGCCTGGTTCCGGGGGGAGTGCCTGCGCCGGTATGCCGACGACGTGGCTGCGGCTTCGTGGGATTCGGTGATCTTCGACCTGCCGGACCGTCCCGCACTGCAGCGGGTTCCGACACTGGATCCGCTGCGGGGCACCCGCGCACACGTGGGCGACATCCTGGACCGCGCGCCATCGGCCGCAGACCTCGTCCGGATGCTCACGACGGGCAACTGACGACTGTCCGGTCTCGGTGAGTGGGCCGAAACTCTGCGTGTTCGCTCGTGTGTGTTGCGCAGTAGCCGCGGGACCGGTGGAATGCGGCTAGGGTCCGAATCAGGAGCCGCGGGTGCGCCCGCCCACGACAAGGAGTCCCCGTGCCGACGCAGGAACGACCCCAACCGTCCGACCACTCCCGCCGCGAGGATGACGCCGAGGAACCAGTCAGTCCCGCGCCGGACGCCCAGGAGCGCAAAGAAGCGCTGGGTGACGACGTGGACGCGATCCTCGACGAGATCGACGACGTCCTCGAGGAGAACGCTGAGGAGTTCGTGCGCGGTTTCGTGCAGAAGGGCGGCGAGTAAGTGAGTGCCGCACTCCCCGCCGCGTTCCTGCAGCCGGGCGGATCCTCGTTCGCCGCGTTCCTCGCCCAGCAGGCGCCGGAACTCCTCCCTCCGACGCTCGGGGCGGGTCCCGACGCCAGCCAGTTGGCGCCCCACGGCACGACGATCGTGGCAGTGACCTTCACCGACGGTGTCGTGATCGCCGGCGACCGGCGCGCCACCATGGGCAATGTCATCGCTCAGCGGGACATTGAAAAGGTCTTCGCCGCTGATGATCACACCGGTGTCGGCATCGCGGGAAGCGCCGGAATAGCCGTCGAGATGGTGCGGCTGTTCCAGGTCGAGCTCGAGCACTACGAGAAGATCGAGGGCGCCCAGCTGTCCATGGAGGGCAAGGCCAACCGACTGGCGACGATGCTGCGCGGCAACCTGGGGCTGGCGATGCAAGGCCTTGCCGCCGTCCCGCTGCTGGCGGGCTACGACCTCGGCCGGGACCGGGGTCGCATCTTCAGTTACGACGTCACCGGTGGCCGCTATGAGGAGCATGACTTCCATGCGATCGGCTCCGGTTCGTACTTCGCCCGGGGATCGATCAAGAAGTTGTATTCGCCGACCCACGACCGTGACACCGCGGTCGCTACGGTCCTGCAAGCGCTGTACGACGCCGCCGATGACGACTCGGCCACCGGCGGCCCGGATCTGTCGCGGCGGATCTTCCCCGTAGTGGCCGTCGTCACTGCCGACGGTTTCGAGCGGGTGGCTGAGGAGCAGTTGTCCGATCAGGTGCACGCAATGGTGGCCGAACGTGATGTCCGCCCCGACGGACCGCTGGCCACGACGGGGGGTGCCGCCTGATGTCCATGCCGTTCTATGTGTCGCCCGAACAGGTCATCAAGGACAAGGCGGACTTCGCTCGAAAAGGCATCGCACGGGGACGCAGTGTCGTGGTCATGGAGTACGACGGTGGCATTCTGTTCGTCGCCGAGAACCCCTCCCGCGCCCTGCACAAGATCTCGGAGATCTACGACCGCATCGCCTTCGCGGCCGTCGGCAAGTACAACGAGTTCGAGAGCCTGCGAGTGGCCGGCGTCCGCCTGGCGGACATGCGCGGGTTCTCGTACGACCGATCCGACGTGTCGGGCCGCAGTCTGGCGAACGCCTATGCCACCACGCTCGGCACGATCTTCACCGAGACACAGAAGCCGTACGAGGTCGAGATCGTCGTGGCCGAGGTCGGCGACGATCGGGAACAGGACCAGCTGTACCGGTTGCGGTTCGACGGCTCCGTCGCCGACGAACGTGGGTTCGTGGCGATGGGGGGTTCCGCGGATGAACTCAGTTCCCTGATCGCCGACCGCTGGCACGTGGGGCTGTCGCTGACCGATGCGCTGCAGATGGCGGTGACGGGTTTGGAGGAGACCGGCCCCGACGGGCACCGGCTGAGCACCGACCAGCTCGAGGTCGCCGTCCTGGATCGGTCGCGTCCGCGGCGCAAGTTCCAGCGGATCTCGGCGCAACGCCTGACCGAACTCCTTCCGGCATCGCCGCAGGGGGACCCCAACGACCGGTCCGCCGATGTCGGGACCCCACCGCAGGGGGCCGAGGGCGCGACATCCACCGACGGCGACACGGCGCCAACCGACGGGGAGTGAGTCATGGACCGGCGCATCTACGGCATCGAGACCGAGTACGGCGTGACGTGCACGTTCAACGGTCAGCGCCGGCTCAGTCCCGACGAGGTCGCTCGCTATCTGTTCCGACGCGTCGTGTCCTGGGGTCGGTCCAGCAACGTCTTCCTGCGCAACGGGTCCCGCCTGTACCTGGATGTCGGCAGCCACCCGGAGTACGCGACAGCAGAGTGCGACGACATCCGCGAACTCGTGATCCAGGACCGGGCCGGGGAGCGGATTCTGGAGGGGTTGCTCGTCGACGCCGAACGACGGCTGCGTGAAGAGGGCATCGCCGGCGACATCTACCTGTTCAAGAACAACACCGACTCGGCCGGCAACTCCTACGGGTGCCACGAGAACTACCTGGTCGGACGGGTCGGTGAGTTCGGGCGACTGGCAGACGCACTGCTGCCGTTCCTGATCTCACGCCAGATCGTGGTGGGGGCGGGCAAGGTTCTGCAGACCCCGCGCGGCGCGGTGTACTGCGTGAGCCAACGGGCCGAGCATGTGTGGGAAGGGATCTCGAGCGCCACCACCCGATCGCGGCCGATCATCAACACGCGCGACGAACCCCACGCCGACGCGGAACGGTTCCGGCGGCTGCACATCATCGTGGGCGACTCGAACATGAGCGAGACGACGACGATGCTCAAGGTCGCCTCGACCGATCTGGTGCTGCGCATGCTCGAAGAGGGCGGCAGTGTCCGGGACATGACGCTGGAGAACCCGATCCGCGCCATCCGTGAGATCAGCCATGACATCACCGGCAAGTCCACGGTTCGACTGGCCAACGGCCGGGAGTTGTCCGCATTGGACATCCAATGGGAGTACTACACGCGGGTTCACGCCTTCGCCGAGCGTGCCGGCCTGCTCGACGACACCTCCGGCGTCTACGCCCGCTCGCTGGATCTGTGGCAACGCACGCTGACCGCTGTGGACACGCAGAACTACGACTTGGTCAAGGGCGAGATCGACTGGCTGATCAAGTACAACCTGCTGGAGCGGTACATGGCCCGGAACTCGGTGAGCCTGTCCAGCCCCAAGGTCGCCATGCTGGATCTGGCCTATCACGACATCTCGCGCACTCGCGGGCTGTACTACCTGATGGCCGCTCGTGGTCAGGTGGCGCGGGTGGGGTCCGATGTCGAGGTGTTCGAGGCCAAGTCCGTCCCGCCGCAGACCACACGGGCCCGGTTGCGCGGTGACTTCATCCGCCGGGCGCAGGAACGACGCCGTGACTACACCGTCGACTGGGTGCACCTGAAACTCAACGATCAGGCGCAGCGAACCGTGCTGTGCAAGGACCCGTTCCGTTCGGTCGACGATCGAGTGGAACGCCTCATCGAGGGAATGTGACGTGAGACTGGGCGGAATCGAGTTCGGCGGCACCAAGACGGTGTGTGTGGTGGGTACGGCCGGTCAGGTCGAGGACGAGGTGCGGTTCGCCACGGGGGCAGATCCGGCAGCGAATCTGGCGACCTGCGTGGAGTTCTTCCGTCGCTACGACGATGTCGCTGCCGTCGGCATCGGCGCCTTCGGCCCCTGCGACCCCGATCCCACGTCGCCGACGTACGGGTTCGTGACCACCACACCCAAGCCTGGCTGGGCCAATGTCGACGTCCTCGGCGTCCTGCGTGAGGGCTTGCCTGGCGTGGCAATGGCGTTCGACACCGACGTCAATGTGGCCGCCCTCGGCGAACTCGGCCACGGTGCCGGCAAAGGCCTCAACTCGGTGGTCTATCTGACGACTGGCACGGGCGTCGGTGGTGGCCTCGTAGCCGACGGGCACCTGGTCCATGGTCTGTTGCATCCGGAGATGGGTCACATTCCGATTCCCCGGCCCCTCGCTGAGATCGAGGTGTTCGGCGGGGTGTGCCCCTATCACGGTGACTGTCTGGAGGGAGTGGCCTCGGGACCCGCGCTCGCGGCGCGGTGGGGCAGCCCCGCCCAGGACATCGGCCCCGACGATGACCGCTACGAGACCATGTGGGACCTCGAG
>CAZCRC010000175.1:0-5010 GCA_964500995.1 uncultured Actinomycetes bacterium | reverse complement strand
GGGTGTACGAGAACACATGTCCCACATGAAGCGATCCGCTCACCGTGGGGGGCGGGGTGTCGATGCTGTAGATCTGCTCGCGCGTCTTGGTGCGGTCGAACCGATACGTGTGGTTGGACTCCCACTCCTGGGACCACTTGTCCTCGAGGCCCTCCAGCGCGGGGCGCTCGGGCATGGCGGATGCAGGCGTGGGGGAACTCAGGGGTAGGGATTCTATGGGGTGCCCACGGCACCGACTGTCGGGATACGGTGGGGGGTAGGGCAGGTCGGACGGAGTGCCGCAATGTTTCAGACTCGCATCCACGGTCGTGGTGGGCAGGGGGTCGTCACCGCTGCCGAACTGTTGTCGGTCGCGGCGTTCGATGCGGAATCTCACGCCCAGGCGTTTCCCAGCTTCGGCTCAGAGCGCACCGGTGCACCTGTGGTCGCCTACTGCCGGATCGACGAGACCCCGATCCGTTCGCGCGAACCGATCGTGACCCCCGACGCGCTCATCATCCAAGACGTCACGCTGTTGCGGCAGGTGGATGTGCTGGCAGGACTTCCGGAGCACGCCTACGTCCTCGTCAATTCCGAGTCCAGCAGCAGCGATCTCGGGCTCGACGAGTTCCTGGCCGATCACCGACCCGAGCGCGTCATGACGGTTCCGGCCACCCAGTTGGCGCAGGAACACATCGGGCGTCCGGTTCCGAACGTGGCGCTGCTCGGTGGGTTCGCCGCTCTGACCGGACAGGTGACGCTGGCCGCGCTGGAGTTGGCCGTGGCGGAACGATTCGCCGGCGCCCTGGTCGCGGGGAATCAGGCGGCGGCGCGCGCAGCCCACGACTACGTGAACGCGGCCATGACCGTGGGGGAAGGGAGTCGTTGATGCGACTGCAGATCGAGGGTTCCCAAGCCGTGGCCCGGGCCGTGGCGCTGTGTCGACCGCACGTGATCTGCGCGTATCCGATCTCGCCGCAGACCCACATCGTGGAGTCGCTGAGCGCGCTCGTGAAGTCCGGTGAGTTGGCCGACTGCGACTACCTGAACATGGACAGCGAGTTCGCCGCGATGAGTGCCGCCATCGGTGCCAGCGCGGCCGGCGCGCGCACGTACACCGCAACCGCCAGCCAAGGTCTGCTCTACATGGTCGAGGCCGTCTACAACGCCTCCGGTTTGGGCCTGCCGATCGTGATGACGGTGGCCAATCGGGCCATCGGGGCCCCGATCAACATCTGGAACGACCACAGCGACTCCATGAGTCAGCGGGACTCCGGCTGGATCCAGTTGTATGCCGAGGACAATCAGGAGGCCGTCGACCTTCACCTCCAGGCGTATCGCTTGGCCGAAGAGGTCTCCCTGCCGGTGATGGTGTGCATGGACGGATTCATCCTCACCCACGCCGTCGAGGAGGTCGTCCTGCCCGAGGCCGCCGTGGTCGATGAGTTCCTGCCGACCTACGAGCCGCGGCAGGTGCTGGACCCCGCTGACCCGGTGTCCATCGGCGCGATGGTGGGCCCGGAGGCATTCCTGGAGGTGCGGTACCTGGCGCACGTGCGCCAGATGCAGGCGCTCGAACGGATTCCGGAGATCGCCGCGGACTTCGGCGCTGTGACGGGTCGCGTGCGTGACGGGCTGATCTCGACCTACCGCATGGAGGACGCCGAGTTGGTGGTGGTCGCGCTGGGATCCGTGCTGGGCACCATCAAAGACGCCGTCGACGAACTGCGCGACGCCGGTCAGCGGGTCGGAGTCCTGGGAATCACGTCGTTCCGGCCGTTCCCCATTGAGGCGGTGCGTTCGGCGCTGACCGGAGTGGACGCCGTCGTTGTCCTCGAGAAATCCCTCGCTGTGGGAATCGGCGGTGTGGTGAGTTCCAACGTGCGCACGGCGTTGGCGGGTTCCGACACGACCACCCGGACGGTCATCGCGGGGCTCGGCGGCCGACCGATCCTGCGCTCCTCGATCGAGAAGATGGTGCGTCAGGCGCTCAACGGAATGCTGCCGGAACTCACGTTCCTGGACCTCAAGGTCGACCTGGTCGAACGAGAACTGTCGCGCACCAGGGAGCATCGTCGATCCGGTCCCGCGGCGGAGAACATGCTGCGCGACGTCGCCGGTGTCGGCGACCCGCATGCGGTCGGGAGGACTCGTGAGTGAGGCGCTGAAGTTCTACCAGGTCGGATCCTTCGCGGTCGGCAACCGACTCCTTCCCGTGGTCGACCGCAGTGTGCAGGCCGATGCGGACCGCACGAACGCGATCACGAGCGGCCACCGGGCGTGTCAGGGCTGCGGCGAGGCACTGGGCGCCCGATACGCCCTCGATGCGGCCATGCGCGCTACCGACGGGAACCTGGTCGCGGTCAACGCCACCGGCTGCCTGGAGGTGTTCAGCACCCCCTACCCCGAGACGAGTTGGCAGATTCCCTGGCTGCATTCGCTGTTCGGCAACGCCCCCGCTGTTGCCACGGGAGTGGCCGCGGCGTTGCGGGTCACTGGGCGACCCGAGGTGCGTGTGGTCGCCCAGGCGGGCGATGGCGGAACTGTCGATATCGGGATGGGTCCACTGTCCGGGATGTTCGAGCGCAACGATGACGTGCTGTTCATCTGCTACGACAACGAGGCATACATGAACACCGGGGTCCAGCGCTCGGGGGCGACGCCACCGGCCGCGCGCACCATGACCACGCAAGCGGTCGGCCCCCACCCCGGCAACTCGTTCGGTCAGGGCAAGGACATGCCGCGGATCGCCATGGCCCACGAGATTCCCTACGTCGCCACCGCCACCGTTGCGGACCTGCGCGACTTGGAGGCGAAAGTGGAGACTGCCATGGCCATCCGTGGCGCTCGGTACCTGCACGTACTGGTCCCGTGCCCGTTGGGGTGGGGGACCGCGAGCAGTGACACGATCCGGATCGCACGCCTGGCCAAGGAGTCGGGATTGTTCCCGGTGTTCGAGGCGCGTCACGGTGAGGTCACCTCGGTCGCACCCATCCGGCATCGGGTCCCGGTCGTGGACTACCTGCGCCCGCAGAAGCGGTACGCCCACCTGTTCGGCGATCCGCCTGCCACCGAGGTGCTCGACCTGATCCAGGCCCAGGCGGACCGCAACATCGCGCGCTATGGCATCGAGGAGGTCCCGGTATGAGTGACACGCCCTTCGCCATCACGCTGTCGGTCGGATCGAGCCTGGCGAACAAGACCGGTTCGTGGCGCACCGAGCGTCCGGTCTACGTCAATGGGTTGCCACCGTGCAACGATGCCTGTCCCGCGGGCGAGAACATCCAGGGTTGGTTGTACGAGGCCGAGAGCGGCAGCTACGAACGCGCCTGGCAGGTGCTGGTCCGAGACAATCCGTTCCCTGCGGTCATGGGTCGGGTGTGCTACCACCCCTGTCAGACGGCCTGCAACCGGGCGCAACTCGATCAGCCGGTGGGCATCAACTCCGTCGAGCGCTACTTGGGCGACGCTGCTCTGGCGGGAGGTTGGTCGCTGCCCGAGGGTGCGCCGGACACTGGTCGCCGGGTCCTGGTGATCGGAGCGGGTCCCTCGGGGTTGTCCGCGGCCTACCACCTGCGCCTGGCGGGTCATGCCGTGGTGATTCGCGAAGCGGGGCCGCTGCCCGGCGGCATGATGCGGTTCGGCATCCCCGCATATCGCTTGCCGCGTGACGTTCTGGACGCCGAGATCAACCGGATTCTTGCCTTGGGCGTGGAGTTGGAGCTCGATGCCCGCGTCGATGACGTGCTGGCAGCCAAGGCCGAGGGCTTCGACGCGGTGTTCTTGGCCGTCGGGGCTCACATCGGCAAACGGGCCTACATTCCCGCGGGGGAGTCGGCTCACATCCTGGATGCCGTCACGATGCTGCGTGACATGGCGGGCGAGGACAAGCCACTGTTGGGTCGCCGGGTGGTCGTCTACGGCGGTGGCAACACGGCGATGGACGCTGCCCGGACCGCGCGGCGGTTGGGTGCCGACGAGGCAATCGTGGTCTACCGTCGCACGCGGGACCGGATGCCCGCACACGACATCGAAGTCCAGGAAGCGCTGGAAGAGGGCGTCCTGATGCGATGGTTGTCGACCATCAAGCACATCGACGCCGGAACGATGACCGTGGAACGGATGGAGTTGGATGAGTCCGGTTTCCCCCAGCCCACCGGCGAGACCGAGGAGCTGGCGGCCGACTCAGTGGTACTGGCCCTGGGCCAAGACGTGGATCTGTCCCTGCTGGACGGGGTCCCGGACCTGACCGTGCGCGATGGCGTCGTGCAGGTGGACGAGAACTTGATGACCGGGCACGCGGGGATCTTCGCTGGTGGCGACATGGTGCCCAGTGAGCGCACCGTCACCGTGGCTGTCGGGCACGGCAAGCACGCCGCGCGAACGATCGACGCGTGGCTGCGCGGTCGCCCGTTCGAGCACACGCCCCGCCCGGAACTGGCGACCTTCGACTCGTTGAATACCTGGTACTACACCGATGCTCCCAAGACGGTGCGTCCCACGCTGGATCTGGCCCGCCGAGTGAGCACGTTCGACGAGGTCAAGCAGGGACTGGACCACGACACGGCACTGTTCGAGGCTCGCCGCTGCCTGTCGTGCGGCAACTGCTTCGGATGTGACAACTGCTTCGGCGTGTGTCCCGACAACGCCGTTCGCAAGCTGCCCCGTGGGTCGGGCGATGGCGACAACGGTCGGGACTACGCCTTCGACCTCGACTACTGCAAGGGCTGCGGGATCTGCGTCAGCGAATGCCCCTCCGGAGCGATCGTGATGGTGCCCGAGTCGACCTGAGCGCGTGACCGGGGCGAGCGCCGGAAGGTCCGAGCCACCGCCGCCCGTCGGTTAGCCCACTCTGCCCGGTGGCCGCTCCGGAAGCCGCCACAGAGATCGACCAGAAGCTCGCCACTTGGTTTGCACAGTTACACGCAGACACGTCAACACGCTTGTGGACAACCTCGGAAACCTACTCGAACATGTGTTCGAATAGGGCATGGCGGACGGGGCTTGACCGGTGATTGGCAGGCCAGGGGT
>CAZCRC010000174.1:0-5044 GCA_964500995.1 uncultured Actinomycetes bacterium | reverse complement strand
ACCAGTGACCACCACGTTCCAACACCGTAGCCGCGGCCATCGGCAACACGTCATGGCCCACCGCCGCGTGAACATGAGCCGCCAACGCCGCATCCAGCGCATGCCGAAGGCGAGCCAACACCACCACACTCGAGGCCAACCCCGACCCCGTCCCCAGCTCGCCATGGTGCTCCTGGGCCCCGACCCGGACAACCACAGCCGCCAACTCCCGCACCCCATCAGGAAGATCACACGCGTCCTTCAGCAACTGCGTCAACGCATCGTCAGCGCCGGCAACGGATCCGTCGTCGTGAGCCCCGTCTTCGTCTCCCACCACCCCACCCCCTTCGAACTGCTGTTCGATTCTCCCAAAGGGGTCCGACAATAGGTCTGACCGGTGACGGGAAGCACGACATCTACCGATTGGGTGACCAGATCATCGTGGTGCCGCGGCACCGAGAACTCAATGAACGAACAGCCCAAAAGATCCTGGACCAAGCCACTGGAGACTCCGCGGCTGCGAGTGCCGCAATGCGTCAAGCCGCTTACCGGTTGAGAGAGCGGGGCTATTCCATGCGAGATGCGGGCCGACTGCTCGAGGTATCGCCTCAACGCGTCTCGCAACTACTCTCTGATTGACGCCGCCCCCAGCGATGGCGCGGGGCGTGATGGCTGGCCTCCGCTCATGTGAGCGTCGCCAGAAAGTGCTCCCGCGGCTGGACTCGAACCAGCAACCTGTCGATTAACAGTCGAATGCTCTGCCGATTGAGCTACGCGGGACTGCCAAGGCGCATCTACTGTAGCGGCCCGCTTTGTGGCCCGCGAACATCGCCCGTCATCTGCGGCGCTCAGACGCCGAGCCTCGAACGTAGGTCGGTGAGTTCCCGCTCCGCGGCCCGGGCGACGGCGGGATCCGCGGGATCCACCCCCGGTCCGAACTCGACCTGCCAACGCACCTCGCCGGTGTCAGCGTTGCGACGGGCGACGATCCGGGCGCGCCCCCCGGGAACCGTGATCGCGGAGTTCGTCAGGATCGAGCCCGTCACCCGATCCCGCACGACGGCTGGTAGGTCCCCGTTCTGATCGGCGGGCCAGACCCGTCGCTGCGTCCCACTCCCCTCGCCGTCGCTGTCTCGAATCCGGATGTCGAACGTTGGCGGATCCCACGCCGCACGATCGATCAGGTCCCACCGCAGCCGCTCCACATCGGGCAGTTCCACGCGGTAGAGCGCGTGGTCGGACGCCACGAGGTATCCGGCCTCGCCGCTGCGGCACACCGACAGAATCCGCTCGCCGGGCAGCAGCGGCACGGCCGCACGGACCTCGTCGGGGACCCGCTCCCGGCGACGCAGCAGTTTCATCCTTGCCCCGCCCAGTAGGTGCGCAGCATTCGGCGGTAGTCCTCCACTGCCATCAGGTCTGCCAGCAACGCGTTCTGTCGTTGCGGGTCGTCGGCGGCCTGCGGCTCGCCCAACGCTGCGCGCAGAGACCCGACGCGACGCTCGGCTGCCTGGTCGAGGAGGCGGGCCAGCACGCCGATTCCGTACGACTCGTCCGCTGGATCGGCAGGCAGTGGCTCTGCTGTGAGGGCGCGGACCAGTCGCCGCTGCTCGTCGTCGGTGCAGGCGTCCAACACCGCTCCGAACCATGCGGGGCCTTCCCGCGGTTCCCCTGCCGCGGCCACCGCTGTATAGACGCCGGCGAACGCCGGGTCGGTGAAGTTGTCCGGCTCGACGGACTCCAGCCAGGCGGCGACCAACTCTGGCTGCTGCAGGATCACCTGCAGCGCCTGCCGTTCCAGGTCCATGCCCCGACGCCCACCGGGAACCCGGCCGGGCGCTCGACGCGGCTGCCGGGCACCACCCTGGGGGGCGTGCTGCCGAACTGCTCGCATGACCTGATCGGTGTCGGTGCCCAGCCAACCCGCGACCTGCCGGGCGTACTCCGGGCGCAACGTGGGGTCCTTGAGCCCGGCGATGACCGGTGCGACCGCGCGAACGCCGGCTGCGCGACCCTCGGCCGTGCGCAGATCGAGGTCGGTCAGGGAGCTGCGCAGCACGAACTCGAACAGCGGGGTGCGGGTCGCCACCAGGTCACGGACGGCCTCGTCGCCGTCACGCAACCGCAGGTCGCAGGGGTCCAGCCCATCGGCGGCGACGGCAACATAGGTTCGCGCGGCGAACTGTTGATCCTCGTCGTAGGCCCGCAGCGCGGCTTTCTGTCCGGCGGCGTCACCGTCGAACGTGAAGATCACCTGAGCGGAAGCGTCGTCCAACAACAACCGGCGCAGCACTTTGACGTGGCCCTCGCCGAAGGCCGTTCCGCAGGTAGCGACCGCCGTGGGTATCCCCGCCAGGTGGCACGCCATCACGTCGGTGTAGCCCTCGACCACGACGGCCTGATGCTCCTTTGCGATCGCGCGGCGGGCCTCGTAGAGGCCGTACAGGACCTGGCTCTTCTTGTACGCGACCGTCTCGGGGGTGTTCAGGTACTTGGGTCCGGCGTCGTCGGCCAGCCGCCGAGCGCCGAACCCCACGACATCGCCCGACACGTCGCGGATCGGCCAGATCACCCGGTCACGGAAGCGGTCGTAGGTGCGCCCATCGCCTTGGCCCGCGACCCCTGAGCCGACGATCGCCTTCTCCGAGAATCCTCTGTTGCGAAGGTACGAGACCAGTCCCTGCCGCGGCGCGTAGCCGACGCCGAACTCCCGCCACACGTCCGGTCCGAAGCCTCTGGACTCCAGGAACTCCTTGGCGTGCGTGGCGTTGTCGAGTTGGCCGGCGAAGAACTCCGCGGCCGCCGCGTTGACGGCTACCGCCTGAGCCCGCTGGCCCGGGTCGGGACCCTGCTGCCCCGCGGTGCCCCCTTCGTAGCGCAGTTGGACGCCGACCCGTGCGGCCAACTTCTCCACCGCCTCGCTGAAGGCCAGATGGTCCATCGCCATGAGGAAGTCGATGGCGTCGCCGCCGACCCCACAGCCGAAGCAGTAGTACAGCCCCTTGGCCGGGGTGACGTGGAAGCTGGGCGAACGTTCGTCGTGGAACGGGCACAGCCCCTTCAACGATCCGCCCCCGGCGGGGCGCAAGGTCACATGCTCGGACACGACCTCGTCAATGCGTACCCGATCCCGCACCGCCGCGATATCTGCTGTGGCGATGCGTCCGGACATGATCCGATCCTACGGGCGCAACTCGACCAAACTCCGCCGACGCGTGCGGAGTGTGGATCGAGGCCGACCTCGCGCCCTAACGACCCACCACCTGACACCGACCGACCAACTGATCGCCGTAGTCGGCCACCACCTTGTTGCGGCTGCCCTTGCAGACGACATAGTCACCGGGGCGGCCATCGGCGGCATTCATCTTGGTCCGACCGGGAGCACCGATCAACTCATCGCGCCCGGACCCACCGACCAGGAGCACCGCCCCCTTGCGCTTGGCCTTGAGCAGATCAGACCCCGGGCCACCGTTGGCCGCCGATCCCGTCGCGCGCACGATCAGTTCGTCGGAGCCGACACCGCCCAGGCCGACCGTCGCCGCCTTCGTGATGGTCAGCTTGTCGTCACCGATGCCACCGAACACCACGGATCCGACGCGAGGTGAGGCGAGTTCGTCATCGAAGCGGGAGCCGAGCACTGCCTTGCCGACCGAGACGACCGGCGCAGCCGCAGGCCGACACACTGTCTGCAATCGAAGCACCGTGCCCTTGGGGGCCGCATCGTGCTTGACGCGGGACCCGCGACGAGTGACGACGACATCGTCGTCCTCGATCACCTGGGTGGGCGACCACACGTTTGCCTGCATTGGCCGCCAGCCGACGGGACACTCCGCTTCGGGCACCTGGGGCGCGACGGTGCGGTCATCCACGGTTCGCAGTCGGGGCAGCACCGTGGCGGTCCCACTCACCGGGGACGCATCGCCGGTGGTGGCGACCGTCGCGGAGGTGACGTTGCCAGACGTCAACAGGATCGTGTTCGAGATCCCAGCAGTCAGTCCTTCCACCGGGGGCGTGGCGCAGTACGCAGGCAGGCCGCCCGACACCAGCGGCTGACCACCGAACACCGCGTACAGCTTGTACTGCGAGGGACCGTACCAAGCGTTCGAGATGGTCGCCTTGCCATCGATCAGTTGCGCTTGGCCCACAAGGACGTCGCTGCTGGTCACGGCCGTCCCATCGCACCGACGGGCCGGCGGATTGGGGTTGGTCTGACTCGTTGACGACATGTGGAACAGCGACACCGGACCAGTCGCAGGGCCACCCCCATCGGGGGTGCTCACCGTGATCTCGTAGGCGCCCATTGCCCCGGCGCCGACCGAGGTGGGGCCGGTGAGATCGACCTTCGGCACTCGGAACAGGTTCGACTTGACGGTATATCCGTCGCAGTTGTCCCGGAACTGACTCGAAGCACCCTCGCCGCCCTTCGGGGTATTCCACAGCACAGCGCCGGTCCAGTGCCGTGACCCGTCCTTGGTGTTGAACGCTGTGTAGGTGATCGACGAACCGATGCTGGTGCCGGCGCTGTTGGTGTACACGCTCGAGATGCTCACACCGCCGGAGTTCCGCTGACATTTGAAGCGCTTCTCGTAACCGGGGGCAGTGCTCGAGGTCCACACCTCAGTGGCGAATGCGCCGATCTTGTTGTCGCCGTTGCTGGCCGTGTAGGCGCAGGTGTATTTCGATCCGGTCCACATGACTCGGTCGTTGTCGCCGCCGGTCTGGCGGGAACACTCGCCAGCCAGTGACGGGGGCGCCATGATCACCAGTCCACCGAGTCCCATCGCCATGGTGGCCAGGCCGGTCAGCAATCGACGTCCCTGCATCTGGCCATCGTGTATCGTCGGACACCGAGGTAGCAACCGCACACCTGGATTGTGAACACCGAGCGTCCTAACCGGCGATCTGGGAGCTGATCCAAGCCGTGATTTGCGGGTTCTCGATGAACAGGTTGTGGCTGAGGTTACCGTCGGCGCTGACCCAGGACTCCTTGCCGTGAGTTTGGGGGGAGGCGCCATTCCCCCATTGCTGGATGGTGATATTGCCGTCAGGTTGCCCTGTGGATGTG
>CAZCRC010000173.1:0-5070 GCA_964500995.1 uncultured Actinomycetes bacterium | reverse complement strand
ATCCTGCGCTCCAGGTCCCAGTTGTGGAGGCGCTCGGCACTCGTTGCCCCGGTTCCCCCGGACAGCGTCGCCAGACTCAATGTCCCTTCCGTGAGCACCTGCACCAGGTGTGGGTCGGGGGCGGAGTCAGACGTACTCACCCGCAGTGTCGCGGCATCCATCACCGCCAATGTGGTGGTGACCCAGTGGCGCAGCCCCGACGTCGAGCGAAACCGCATCAGGACCGGATTGACCTGCGAGTTCAACCGGGTATCGCAGATCCAGTTGAGCCATTCCGACGCATCCGGAACCTCCCTGTCCGGCAGTCCGAGCAGGTGACCCCGAGCGATCATCACCGGCCCCCAGGCGGGTTCCCCCGCCAGCATGGCGACTCGGGCCATTCCGGACTCCCTGGCGACATAGGCGCCATAGATGGCCAAGAGGTAGCCGATGAAGACCGCGATCACGACGAGACCCAAGAACGCAGCGATGAACGTCGTGATGGCGCTGGGCACGTTGACCGGCTCGACGATGCCGAGTGTCGTGAGCGTCGAGCCGGACTGGTACATCGACTCGAGCAGGGACAGTTGCGTCGTGCCGTACACCACCAGACCAAGCGTTGCGATCAGGATCACGACGTAGGCAACGAGGGCGATCAGCACCGTCATCGGCGCCGCCCCCGACAGCCATCGATCCTGCATCCGGTAGGAACGCATGAGCGGCAGCGGTGCCTGCGCCGCCGCTGACACGACAGTGTTGACCGCTCGCACGATCAGGGAGTTGGACTGGCGGGGAACCAGCATGGCCTGGCACAGGGCCAGGAAGGTCGCCAGGGTCAGGATCACCCCCACGATCAGGGCCGTGATGCGCACTGGGGTCTCGCTCTCTACCGGTCAGGGGACGATGTTGACGAGTTTCGGCGCCCGCACGATCACTCTGCGGGGCTCCGCGCCGGCCAAGACCGCTGTTGCGGCGTCGGTGGCCAATGCCAAGACCGTGAGTTCCTCATCGCCGATGTCCGGAGCGACCTCGAGCCGCTCGCGCACCTTGCCCGCGATCTGAACTACACACGTCACCGACTCGGCAGCCACCAGGGACGGATCGACCACGGGCCAGCCCGCACGAGCCACGCTGGGTTCGTGGCCCAACGCCGCCCACATGTCCTCCGCCGTGTACGGGGCCACCAAGGACAGCATCACCGCCACCGCCTCGGCCCCTTCGCGAACTGCGGGGTCGGCCGGGCCGCACCCGGAGTCGATGGCCTTGCGCAGTACGTTCACCAGCTCCATGCAGCGCGCCACCGCCACGTTGAACCGGAACGACTCCACGGCGGTCGCCGCGTCATGCACGGCTCGGTGCGTGGCCTGACGGACACTCCGATCACCGTCGGCCGCCGCGAGCCCCCGCGAGGAGGTCACATCGCGGGCAACGCGCCAGGCTCGCGCCAGGAAGCGTTTGGCACCGGCGGGTGAGACATCCGCCCAGTCCACGTCATCCTCGGGTGGCCCGGCGAACACCATGGTCAGGCGCACCGCGTCCACGCCACTGTCAGCCAACTCGTCGGACAGTCGCACCAGGTTGCCGCGGGATTTGGACATGGCCGACCCGTTCATGACGACCATGCCCTGGTTGAGCAGCCGCTGGAAGGGCTCATCGAAGTCCACCATGCCCATGTCATGCAGGACCTTCGTGAAGAACCGCGCGTACAGCAGGTGAAGGATCGCGTGGGTCACGCCGCCGACGTACTGGTCCACGGGGAGCCACTGCCGCGCCAACTCGGGGTCGAACGGCGCCTGGGTGTTGTGAGGGTCCAGGAATCGCAGGAAGTACCACGATGAGTCCACGAACGTGTCCATCGTGTCCGGGTCACGCTCCGCGCTGCCCCCGCACTGGGGGCACGGCACGGTGCGCCACTGCGTCGCAGCACCCAGGGGCGATGAACCCTTCGGTTTCAAGTCCAGGCCCTCGGCCGCGGGCAGCAGCACCGGCAACTCGTCGTCGGGCACCGGTACCTCGCCACAGGACGGGCAGTGGATGATCGGGATGGGCGCACCCCAGTAGCGCTGCCGCGAGATCAGCCAGTCGCGCAGGCGGTAGTTCACCGCCGGGCGCCCCGTGCCCCGCTCCTGCAGGATGCCGATGATCCGCTCGATGGCATCGGACTTGGCCAATCCGTCCAAGGGGCCACTGTTGATCAACACGCCGTCACCAGGCAGTGCGGTACCGGTCTGCGCCGGGTCACCTGTGTCGTCGTCGCCGGGCGCGACCACGGTGGTAACCGGCAGATCGAACGCCCGCGCGAAGTCCAAGTCGCGCTGGTCGTGCGCCGGGACGGCCATGATCGCTCCGGTCCCGTAGTCGGCAAGCACGTAGTCGCTGGCCCAGATCGGCAGTCGCTCGCCGTTGACGGGGTTGATCGCGTAGCGACCCAGGAACACGCCGGACTTCTCCCGATCAGTGGCCAGGCGGTCGAGGTCGCTGGTGAGCTTCACCTTCTCGACGTACTCACTGAACTCGGCCTGAGCCGGCCCGCCAGCGGCGAGTTCCGCGGCCAAGTCACTGTCGGCCGCCACCACGAAAAAGGTCGCTCCGTACAACGTGTCCGGGCGGGTTGTATAGACCGTGACCGGCTCATCTCGGCCCTCGATGACGAACTCGACCTCAGCGCCGGTGGAACGGCCGATCCAGTTGCGCTGCATGAGCAGGACCTTCTCGGGCCAGTTGCCCTCCAACTGGG
Source organism: uncultured Actinomycetes bacterium (assembly GCA_964500995.1). GTDB lineage: Bacteria > Actinomycetota > Actinomycetes > S36-B12 > CAIWTL01. The sequence goes on along the minus strand of CAZCRC010000173.1, from coordinate 2,354 downwards.
ACATGTCATCGAGCAACCGGTCGGCGTACTCAGTGATGCGCAGGTACCACTGGGTCAACTTCTTCTTGGTGACCACTGCGTCGCAACGTTCGCAGCGACCGTCGACCACCTGCTCGTTCGCGAGCACAGTCTGATCATTGGGGCACCAGTTCACCTGCGACGCCTTGCGGTAGGCCAACCCGCGCTCGAACATCCGCAGGAACAGCCACTGGTTCCAGTGGTAGTACTCCGGGTCGCAGGTGTTCAGGACCCGGTCCCAGTCGAAGGAGCACGCGTAGCGCCGCATCGACGCCTTCTGCTGCTCGATGTTCTCGTAGGTCCATCCCGCTGGGTCGACTCCGCGCTTGATGGCGGCGTTCTCGGCGGGCAGGCCGAACGCGTCCCAGCCGATCGGATGCATGACGTTGAAGCCCTGCTGCACCCAGTAGCGAGCCAGCACATCTCCGAGCGCGTAGGCCTCGGCATGACCCATGTGCAGGTCACCGGAGGGGTAGGGAAACATGTCGAGCACGTACTTCTTGGGTCGCTGGTCAGCGGGGTCGCCGGAGCGGAACGGCTGCAGGTCGTCCCACACCGGAAGCCAGGTCTGCTGCAGCAGCTCCGGGTCGTAGACGTCAGCAGTCGGACGGTCGTGCATTCTTTCGATCCTCACGCGGTTCGGCGAACCCCCATGGTACCGACGGAGAGGTCACGCCAGCGTGAGCAGCGAAGCCACGAGCAGGGCCTGCGCGACGTGGTAGGTGACGTGCACCGCCACCCGCCCCCCGGGGGCGTCACTGACGAAGCGCCCGTACGCCAGCAGAGCGTCTGATGCGGCGAACAGGATGACACCGGCGATCACCCACAGGTTCCCGGTACCCACGCCGAAAACGAGAACCGCGCCGATCACGACCAGGTAGCACGTCACGACCGTGCCGAGGGTCGTGGATCGCTCACGCGCACCGCGCACGATGGGGCCCGCCACCGTTCCCACGAGTACACCGAGCAGCACCGCCCCACCGATCAGGTACGGCAACTGCAGCGGTGTGAGCAGGAACGCCACCAGGTAGGCCAGGTGGCCGACGAGGAACGCCGCGGCCCCGGCAAGGAACTGGTCGTAGAACAGCAGCACGTCGCCGATCAGACCCAACGTGAGCCCCACGACCATGGCTGTCCGCACCGCCGGGTCGGCGGGAGTGAGTGCCGTCGCGGCAGCGATGAGCGCGACGAGCACGGCTGGTTTGGCGATGGCCTCGACCTCTCGCCGGTCGCGAGCCACTGACCACCAGTCGGTCAGGCCCGCTACAGCGGCCAGGGCGAACGCCAGCCAGGCGGCCGGAGTCATCGGGAACTCCCCCACCCCGCCGCGAGCAGCGCCTTGGCGCTCTCGACACCGACCCGCTCATGCGAATCCCATCCCCAATGCAGGCCGTCGGGGTTGTTCGTGTCAGTCGTCACGAGGGCGTCGGTGTCCACGCCGGGCACGTCGAACTCCTCACACCACGTTCGGGCCGCGGCCACCGCCGGTGCGTGGGAGCGCCGGACCGGATAGATCGCGCTGTCCCAGGGAGCCGGGAGTAGTCGGGCGATGGGCAGATGGGGGTAGAAGTGTCGGATGGCGGTCACCAGACGCCCCAGGTAGTGGCTCGTCGCGGTTGTCGACAATTGCGTGAGGCGCCCTCCCGTGCCACGGATCACGGCCGGTGCCGACGCCAGGTACGCCCGCCGCACCGACCGCCGGACTCCCCCGGGGCGGAGGTACGGGATGGAGTCGCGCAGCCACGTCGGCACTGCCGCCGGAAGTTGATCGAACTGGCCCAACGCCAGTAGGACGCCGTCGGCGCGTGGCAGATAGGTGCCCCACACGACGGGATCCTTCGTCGCTGCCCACCAGCCGTCGCGGGCCGTCCACCCCAGTCGCGCCACCAGGTCCACCTCAACGTCGTCCCCGAGCGCGGCAGCGCACACGTTCGGATACAACCCCGGGTGAGCGGGCGCTTCGGTGCGTTCGGGACCGTGGAACGCCAAGGAGTCACCGATCACGAGCAGGTGACTCACGGGGCACGTCCGCCGTCAGCCAGTTGTGCCCGGCGCAACTTGCGGCGGCGATACATCTCCTGATCAGCACGTTCGATGATCTGTTCGAGCGTCTCCTCTTGCCACGGCATATGCACGATGCGGCCACACGACAGCGAGGGCTGCCAGTGGTCCACCGCAGGTCCACCTGCCTCGGCCAGTCGCGTCTGCGTGCGCCGTTCCAAATCCTCCACCCGTGGCCCCGCCCCCATGGCCAGGATCACGAACTCGTCGCCACCCCACCGTGCCACGACATCCGCTTCGCGAAAGACCGCCAACAGCGACTCGGCCACAGCGAC
>CAZCRC010000172.1:0-5117 GCA_964500995.1 uncultured Actinomycetes bacterium | reverse complement strand
ACGGGGTGCTCTTCAAGGACGCAGCGGCGATGGAGAAGATGCGCGAGGTCGACACTCTCGTGGTCGACAAGACCGGGACGCTGACGGTGGGTCGCCCCAGCGTCACCGACGTCGTGACCACTGCTGATACGACGGCGGCACTGGTGCTGCGCGCCGCTGCCAGCGTGAACCAGTCCAGCGAACATCCGCTGGCCAAGGCGATCGTTCAGGCGGCGCAGCGTGAGGGGGTGGCGCTGGTGGACCCCGTGGACTTCCGGGCCGCCCCGGGGTTCGGGGTGACCGCAACTCTCGAAGGCGACGCCGTCGCTGTCGGCAACCGCGATCTGATGGACACCCATGACATCGCCGGTGTGGCCGACCTGGCTGAGCGGGGCCCGGCAGGTCAGACGCTGATCTATGTCGCTACGGGCGGTCGGGCACTCGGGGCGATCGCCCTGGCGGACGAGGTCAAAGCGAGCACTCCTGATGCCGTCGCCCAGCTGCATGCCGATGGCGTCGCGATCGTCATGGCCACCGGTGATGCAGCGGGTCCGGCGCAGGCCGTGGCCACGACGCTGGGGATCGACTCGTTCCACGCCGGGGTGAAGCCGGACGACAAGTTGAGCATCGTCGAGGCTCTGCAGCAGCAGGGCCATCTGGTCGCCATGGCGGGGGATGGCATCAACGACGCCCCCGCGCTGGCGCAGGCTGATATCGGTATCGCGATGGGAACCGGCAGTGACATCGCCATCGACTCCGCGGCGATCACACTGGTCCAAGGTGACCTACGCGGAATCACCGCGGCCCGCGGCGTTTCCCGGGCCACAGTGTCCAACATGAAGCAGAACCTGGGGTTCGCGTTCCTGTACAACACCCTGGGCATCCCGATCGCGGCCGGCGTGCTGTACCCGTTCACCGGACTCATGCTGTCGCCCATGATCGCTGCGGCTGCGATGAGCCTGTCCAGCGTGTCGGTGATCGTGAACGCGCTTCGGTTGCGCCGCGCCCGAGTCTGACATCGGTCGCTGCGTAGGGTGGCGCGGTGACCCGAACCGTCCCCTCCCCGGCAACGGGTGCGCTGGCCGCAGCCGTTGCGGTGCTCGCGGCGGCGGCGCTGTTCGGAACCTCGGGAACGTCGCGTGAACTCCTGGCGCCGGACTCCTGGCCACCCAGCGTCGCCGCCGTCCGGCTGGCCGTGGGTGCGCTCGGACTGGTGGCAGTGGTGGCATTCCTGCGGCGACTGCCGTCGCTGACTCGCCTCTTGCGGAACCCGCTCACGTGGGTGTCCGGGGTTGCGGTTGCCGGATATCAGGGACTGTTCTTCGTAGGAGTCGAACGTACTGGCGTGGCGGTGGGGACGTTGGTCTCGCTGGGGCTGGCTCCGCTGCTGGCGGGACTACTGGGCTGGGCCATGCGCGAGGGTGCGCCGGGGTGGTCGTGGGCGGTCATGACGGCATTTGCGGTGGTGGGCCTGGTCCTACTCACCCGCGGCGGCATCATTGACCCGGATCCCCTCGGTGTGCTGGCCGCGCTGGGAGCGGGTGCCTGTTATGCCATCTACACGGTGTTCGGCACCCGGTTGACCCGTGATGGTCACGACTCCACGTCGGTCATGGCGGCGGCATTCGGTGTCGGGGCGCTGCTGCTGACGCCGTTCCTGTGGTCGGCCCGCGAGTGGCTCACGACCCCCGGCGGTATCGCCCTGGCGCTGTGGCTGGGACTGCTGGCGACCACGGTTGCCTACGTCCTGTTCGGGATCGGCATCGCGCGACTGCAGCCAGGTCACGTCGCCACGCTCAACCTGTTCGAGCCTGTCGTGGCCACGATTCTGGGGGTGACCGTGCTGGGTGAGCAGTTGTCCGCGACCGGATGGCTCGGGTGCGCGCTGGTCGTGGCTGCGCTGGGTGGCCTGGGCGTGCTCGAGGCGCGGTCCTCGTCGGTCAGGACTCCACCGCAGGGCGTACGCCCCACTGCTTGAGTTGCGGCCGCCAGTGTGGGGGGTTGTCGGCGATGGCATCGGGGGGCACGAGTTCGCGAGTGGCGTGGCGGCAGATCAGGAACAAGATCACCGCCCAGAGGATGTTGTAACCGTTCAGCGCAGCGGCCTCCGCCCACAACGACGGAGTGAGCTCGCTGAACGACAACACCGCCGGAGACGCGGTGGTGCCGATGGTGGCGATCCCGTCGTGCAGGGAGTGCAACGCGATGGCTGCCAGCCAGGCGATCACGCCAGCGGCCGTCACCGTGCGGCCCGCCCGCCAGGCAGCGAGCCAGATCACGGCGGCGGCGAACCCGGTGAGCCACGGGTGCATCAGTTCTGCCGTGGGGCGCACCAGTCCGTAGTACGCGATGCCGTAGCCGCTGGCGTTTCCGGCCACGTAGAGGACACCTTCCAGGACGCCGAACACCGCACCACTGATGAGTCCGAGCAGCAGGCCCGCGCGGGGGTCCTTGAAACGCGCGCCTCCGAAGGCCAGCAGGGCGACGGGGACGAGCAGCTTGGCCGTCTCCTCGACCGGGCCCGCGAGCCACAACTCGACCCCGAACGAGGTGACGCGTGGTTCCACGACCGACTCAAGCGTCGTCGCAAGGGCGAACCCGACGATGCCGGCGCCGATGCCCCACCCGACCAGCGAGCGGACGGCGGCGAGCTGGTTGAACCGGACGTGCTGGCCCACGATGAGCACGCTGCCGGACATGAACACGGCGAAGCCGACCACCGAGGTGACGGCCAGAGGCTTGCTGTCCGTTCCCGATGCCAGCCATGCCGGAAGGAACACCAGCAGGGCACCGAGCACCATCAGCCAGAACCACCGCTTGCTCAGGAAGGGCAACGGCCGCCGCTGCCACGCGGGGAGCTCCTCCGTGTCCTGATCGTCCTCGCGGGTGCCGTCCCAGGCGTGGCCATCCCAGGTCGCCACCAGCTCCGGTGCGCCGAACGGATAAGTCCCAGCGGTGGGTGCGCTCATGCCGTGGGTACACCGTCCCCTGAGACATCCCACAGGTGGTGGGTCGGGTCATGCAGGAAGTACCGCGCGAAGGTGTCCACGGTGAACGCGGCACCGTCGGAGCGCCGGGCGGTCCGTTCCCACTGGTCGTCGCCCACGGCGTCGAACGCGACGGCTACCTGACGACCGGCTTGGTCCAGTTCCGCCGCGACAACTGCGGCAGTCTGGTTGGCGTAGTCGTCGTCAATGGCCGTTTGGTCCTGATCCCAGTTCGGGAACTCCGGATCGTCCTGGTCCAACATCAGTGCCAGCCTGGCCTCGAAGATCGAGAAGACGTCCCGCACATGGCAGGCGTATTCCAGGGGGGACCAACGATCGGCGCTGGGACGCAAGGAGGCGTCGGGTTTCGCGAGCTCCTCCCCCCACGCGGGCAGCATCGCCCGTACCGCATCACCGGTCCTGGTGACATCGACGCTGGCGGCGTCGAACCCGCACTCAGGACACGGGCGTTCCAGCACCCAGGTCCAATCCTTGGTGTCGGGTTCGATCTGGGACGGCGACTGTTCCATGCGCGCAGTCTAGGAGCGGGCCCCCTAGCCGCGGGTGTAACGGCTACGTGGGTCTGCGTTTTCGCCAGGCGTGTCGGCGGATGGGGGTGACGGTCCAGTGGGGTCCGTGGGGGTCGGGGTTTCGGGTCAGTCGCCATTTGTGGAGGTCGACTTGGCGGTGGTGGACCCAACACAGTGAGGCCAGCTGGTCGAGGTCGGTGCGACCGCCATGGGCCCAGTCGGTGACGTGGATGCTCGTATGGATGTCAAGCGGCGTCTTGTCGGGTTGGTGGGGCAAGGCTGCGTTTGAGGATGGGGTGCAGTTCTCGGGCGATGTAGCGCTTAAGGCAGCGCAGGATTTCCTTGTTGGTCAATTCGTTGCTGCGGCGCGCGATGTAGGCCTTGGTGGGTTCGTGGTAGCGCATCCGGGTCATGGCGATGACGTAGAGGGCTCGGTTGGCTTGCCGGTCGCCGCCGCGGTTGAGGCGGTGGCGGGTTCGCTTGCCGGATGAGGCCGGGATGGGACTGGTGCCGCACAGTGCGGCGAAAGAGGCTTCGCTGGTCAGCCGGTCGGGATTACCGCCGACGGTGACGATCAACTGCGCGGCGACCTCGGGACCCACTCCAAACTGGGCGCGCAGGTCGGGGGCGGCCTGCTGGGTCAGGGCGTCCAGTTCGGCTGTGGCGTCTGCAATCTCGGTGTCCAGGTCCTGGATACGGCGCGCGAGTCGGCGCAGCGCCTTCTTGGTCGCGGTGAGGGGGTCAGCCAGGTCCGCGCCGGGCCGCAGTGCGGCGGCCATCGCTACTCGCTTCACGCCGGTCAGTGGTTCCAACTGGGCGCGCAGCTGGTCCGGTGCGGTAATGATCAGTTGCCCCAACGTGTTGATCGCCGCGGTGCGGGCCTTGACCGCTGTGCGGCGCGTTGTGTGCAGCACCCGGATGGCCTCGGTGATCCCGTCCCGGGAGCGCGGGACGCCGGCCGTCGACCCGGCCAGCACCGCGGCTGCGGCGGCCCCGGCGTCGATCGGGTCGGACTTGCCGCGGCTGCGTCGGATCCGACGGTCGGGGCGGTTAACCTCCAGCACGGTGATGCCGGTGGCCTGCAAGGCCCTGGTCAGCCCGGCGCCGTAGCTGCCTGTTCCTTCCACGCCCACCGCCGTGGGCGTCCCCTGGTCGGTGATCCACTCCAGCAACTGCTGGTTCCCGGCCGCAGTCGCGGGGAACGTCCGCGTGCCCAGCGGCCGCCCCAGCAGATCACACACCGCGGCGGTGTGGCTGTCCGCGTGGGTGTCCACACCGGCTACCACGCGGGTGAACTCATGTGTCATCGTGACCATGTCGTCACGTCCTTCCTCGTTGGGTTGGGTTGGCGACACGCACCACCGATCGGCGGACAGCACAGTGACGAGGACTTAGCCAGGCTCGTATCAGGTCACGTCCGACCGGTCGGTGCGTGCATCCAGCCACCCGGCGACAGATCCACTTGAAGGCACTTAGCCGATGGGTTTGCGAGTCAACCGGGCACTGGACTGACCATCCTCACAGAAGCAAACGATGCCCGAGAAGTGGCTGGCTCCAATACTCACTGTGGGTTTGGCATTCGCTGGGGGGTCGCCCGCAGCCGGGGATCACACAGCCGTCG